>WAQA01000001.1 GCA_015520475.1 Candidatus Bathyarchaeota archaeon
AAGAGACAGACCTATGGAATAAACCTCCACATAAACTCCTAGATAGGATTGGAGAGATAAAGCGGACACTGAAAAAGTATGATCTTGAAGTCTGCGCCATAGCATCCCCCTTCTTCAAATCAGACATAGACAACGAGGAAGAGTACAGGGAACACCTCCAGATACTTAAGAGATGCATTACACTTGCCAAGAGCCTAGACACAAACATAATAAGAGGCTTCACCTTCTGGAGGAAAGGTCCACTAAAGGAGCATATGAACCGGATAATTGAGAAGTTCCAGAAACCAATCGAAATAATCGAATCAGAAGATATAATCTTAGGGATAGAGAACGAACCCTCAACCTTTATAGGAAACGGAGAAGCCCTAGCAACCTTCCTATCAACTATAAAATCAAGAAATGTTAAGGCTGTATGGGATCCAGGAAATGACATATGGGATCCAGAAGGAGAAATTCCATACCCCGACGGATATCAACACGTAAAGGACTGGATAGTCCATGTGCACTTGAAGGATGGAGTCAGAAGCGGATCCGGAAAATGCGAATTTAAAGCCTTAGGGGAAGGTGAAGTGAACTTTAAGGCTCAACTTGCAGCTCTCAAAGAGGACGGTTACAATGGATACCTCTCCCTAGAGACGCATTGGAGACCTAAAAAACAGTTAACAGAAGACCTCATAATAAAACCTGGAGGAGAAGCATTCTCAGATCAAGGAGAAGAAGCATCGGAAATATGCATGCTCAACCTATTGAGAATCCTAAAAGAAATAAGCTAAACTGAAATTTACCTCAGATATGCCTTGGAGAATGATGATGCTCTATGTGGAGGTTCATACGTTCACTCTGAGGGCCTTCCTATGAAAGGAAGAGGGGAAGACCCAAACTAACAAAAGCATTATACCCTTCAAAAGTTAGCGAAGTCAGAACGGCTATTAGAGTTAAGCCATAAGAAATAACCCTCCCTACTTCTATGATCCAGAATTGAAATCTATCCATTATAATTAATCTGCAAGCCAACCCCTTTAGGGCGGATGGCGGCTCATGTGTTAGCCGCACCAAACTAATGCTTAAAATATGAATCTTGCGATAAGTCCAGAGCAACCCTGTGTATGCAGAGAAGCAATTAAGGATGACTCTTCAAGTACATCTCATATCTACGGCGTGTAGGAGTTAGGTGGAGTAACTATAGCTCCAGGAGGAGGCTGAACGAATCCTTCTAGAAGAGGATCGCCGGTCTCCCTCATCCATTCTTCCAGATACGTCCTCATCTCGCTGAGCACTTCGGAATATTCAGAGTCATCAGCGAGATTTCTTCTCTCGATAGGATCCGTGTGGAGGTCGAAGAGCATCTCAAGGGGTCTAGGCTTATCAAAGTATCCAAGCCTCCGCGCTACTTCCTTTGAGGGTCCATCATCTACATTCGGCGGGAACCAGAAAGGCCTCTCCTCAAAGCTTCGGATATACTTGAAGCGATCCGTTCTAACCCCTCGAATTGGATCATAAGCTGCATGATAGGTCTGTTCAATAAAGATTCGATCATGAAGCCTGTCAATCTCGCCTCTGATCAGAGGAAGTATACTTCTGCCCTGCATGCTTCTAGGTATCGGTAATCCGCAGAGATCAAGGATTGTCGGTGCAACGTCAAGGTTTGTAAGCATCGCGTCAACCTTTCTTCCTCCTTCAAAGATGGATGCCCCCCACATTATCATGGCTATCTCGATTCCTGGATCATAAAGGGTGGCCTTAGCCCCTGGAAAGGCTATACCATGATCAGTTGTGAATATGACGAGAATATCGTTCCTTAACCCTGCGTTCTCAACTGCGTTGATTATTTCACCTACTCTATCGTCAACTCTCCTAACTAGAATGTTAAGAGATGCAACATCCCTCCGGACATCCTCAACATCAGGAAGATATGGAAGACCCTCAACATCTCCGACGGGTCCACTAAACTCCGGAAACGGCCTATGAGTCTCAGAGAAGCCGACCATAGCGAAGAAAGGCTCCTCATGATCCTTATTATATAGGAAATCTAAAACGAGAGGGGTTACATCAATACATGAATCGCTCCTAGCCTTGAATACTCTCTGATAACCAAGCATATAGGGATCCGGTGCCTCATGCTGGAATCCGAAGAGAACAGTCGAGTACCCAGCCTCCGCGAGTAATGCTGGGAGGAGAGGTTCGTCAGGGTTTAGACGGAACCCCCGATGGGTTAAGCCGATAAGTCCATGATTATGCGGGTACCTGCCAGTAAGCAGGCTTGCACGGCTTGGACTGCACTGTGGCGCCGAGCAGTAAAAGTTTGTGAAGAGGACGCCTCTCTCAGCTAGTCTATCCAAGTTAGGCGTATCTACCCCTCTTCCATAACATCCAAGATGTCTTCCAGTATCATGTGTTATGATGATGAGAATGTTAGGTCTATCATCCCTTCCCATCCCATATCAAGCTCCAACCTACTCCCTCATAATGGCAATAATGTATCGACCTATCTTTTTTATATATTTATTGTTTTGTGGAGTAAGTAGGTTACTCGGAGAAAACAAGGTATTCAACCATCTATATACGCTTTGAGAGTTTTGGAAGGTCCCCCTCTTCAGAGGAATCCTGCTTTATCGTTGTTTTCCGTCTTTAATGCTCTACTAGCCTATATG
>WAQA01000002.1 GCA_015520475.1 Candidatus Bathyarchaeota archaeon
AACAGAGACTGAGCTCGTAGCCATACATAACTCGGCTATTACTGGATGTAGAAGCCCGAAGATCGCTATTGGTATGGCTACAGTATTATATATGAACGCCCAGAAGAGGTTCTGCTTGATCTTTCTGAATGTAGCCCTTGACAGTTTTATCGCTGTCACAAGGCTTGAGAGGTCTCCACGCACCAGGATTATGTCTCCCGCCTCTATCGCTATGTCCGTTCCGGTTCCTATGGCTACTCCAACGTTAGCTTGGGTTATTGCTGGAGCATCATTTATTCCATCTCCAACCATGGCGACCATCCCATACTTGCGCTGCGCCTGCTTCACAACCTCAACCTTCTCGTCGGGCATAACCTCAGCGTATATGTCGCTGATACCTATCCTCTTCGCGATTGCCTCCGCCGTTCTCCTATTGTCTCCTGTAAGCATCACAGTCTTCAATCCCATACTCTCAATCTCACGTATCGCCTCGACTGTGTCATCCTTCAATGTGTCTGCGACAGCTATTACCCCTATCACCTCCCTGTTGACTGCTACTATCATGGCGGTCTTCGCTTCCTCTTGCAACCTCTTGAACTCCGCCTCTATCTCTGAGTCTAGGTCTGATTGGAGGAGTGAGGGTTTTCCAACTATCACTTCGTCTCCGTTCACGTAGCCGATGACTCCCATCCCCTTTATAGCCTTGAAGCCTTCAGGGCTGTCCAGTCTTATCCCCTTCTCCTGAGCCCTGTTAACTATGGCCTTTCCAAGCGGATGCTCGGATCCCTGCTCGACGCTTGCAGCGTAATATAACACTTTATCCTCATCGTTGTTGTTGAAGGAGAGTATGTCTGTTACTTCAGGCTTCCCCTTCGTTAATGTTCCTGTCTTGTCGAGGATGACTGCTTTGACCTCCTTCATCGTCTGGATAGCCTCTCCCTTACGTATCAGGATTCCATGCTCTGCTCCCATTCCTGTCCCAACCATCAGGGCTGTTGGGGTTGCCAGTCCAAGGGCGCATGGGCATGCTATGACGAGCGTGGCGACTGTGGCTGAGATTGCAAGCATGATGAGCGGCTGGTTTAGGTTGACCCATGGTAGGAATGGGCTTGCCCATCCCGTCACGGTGATCAATGCCTCCGGAATAATCATCCAGAGGATGAATGTTGCCAGGGCTATCAGTAGAACGGTCGGCACGAAGTATCCGGTGATCTTATCGGCGAACTCCTGTATCGGCACCTTCGTCCCTTGGCATTCCTCAACCATCTTTATGACCTGCGCTAGGAAGGTGTCCTTCCCAACCCTTGTCGCCTTAACCTTTAGGAGGCCTTCCTGATTCACTGTTGCCCCTATAACCTCGTCTCCAGGCCTCTTATGTACTGGCATCGACTCTCCAGTGGCCATCGACTCGTCTACGGCGCTCTCCCCCTCTATGACCACTCCGTCTGTTGGAATCTTCTCTCCTGGACGGACAATCATTATATCTCCAACCTTCACCTCCTGTATCGGCACCTCCCTCTCTTCCCCGTCAACGAGGATCCTCGCTGTTTTGGCCTCCAGCTTCAGCAGCCGCCTTATCGCCTGTGAAGCCCTCCCCTTAGCCTTAACCTCGAAGTATCTTCCTGTGAGGTGGAATGACATGATCATCGCTCCAACCCCTGCATAGTTGAGGATTGAGGTGAAGAAGACTGGCGGTCCAGTTAGGAAGGAGATTATCGTCCCCATCGTTATCAGGACGTCCATATTGGCTGTTTTATGGAGTATCGCCTTAACGGCTGATTTGAGGGTTGGCAGTCCAGCCCAGAAGAGTACCGGCGCGGCCAGGAGGATCAAGCCTAAATTGTATATTGTCTCGTTCGGCCAGAGTATGTTGAGGGCCATCTCAGGTATCATCCAGATTATTATCGGCACAGTTATGATCCAGGCGAAGAGCATCCTCTTACGTGCCTTAGCCATCTCCTCCAGTGACCTGTCAACCTCCTCCTCAGATTCAACCTCGTATCCTGCCCTGTGAACGGCCTCCCTCAGATCCAGTATCGACACCATCTCTGGAGAGTACTCTACCGTCGCCTTCTCAGTTGCGAAGTTTACGTGGGCTGATTTCACGCCCTTGAGCTTCTTGAGTTCCTTCTCTATTTTAGCGGCGCATGAGGCGCAGCTCATCCCTGAGATCTTGAGGCTTATCTCCCTTGTCTTCTCTTCGCTCGGCATCCCTATCGGTTCATATCCTGCCTCCCTGATTATCTCAGCTATCCTCTCTAGACCTATCCTGTCAGGATCATACTCTACTATGGCCTTCTCGGTTGCGAAGTTCACGTTTGCATCTTCTACTCCATCCTCTCCTCTTAAGGCCCTCTCTATCGTCTGGGCGCATGCGACGCAGTGCATGCCACCTATCTTTATCACGATCTTCTCCTTAGCCATATATCATCCCTCCAAATCTTCTATGAGGGGTTTAGAGGTGTCTCTGGCAGCTTGTCTATGGGATGCTGCCCCGTCTTGATGCTGATCTGATATGTATTCCTCCCTGAATCTTTTCATGCATGAGTCTGAGCAGAAGTAATATCTTCTCCCTCCAAGCTTCAGTTTATATTCCGTCTTCGTCTTGTCTATCTTCATTCCGCATACTGGATCCTCAACGTATCTCCTCTTTGGGTCTACATGTTGATGGGTTCCTCCGCAGCAGCCTCCATGCCTTCCACGCATCAGCTTCATGTCTCCTATCAGTCCTAAACCGAATCCTAGGGCTGGGATGATGAGCGTCCATGGCCCGCCAACCATCGAGCCTAAGGCGAATCCGACGAGTAATCCTAGGCAGCAGAGCATCCTTCTCCTATCCCTCTGAAGTGATACTTTTGTATGGGGCTATATAAATATTTCTCATAAAGATATATCTTCAATGATGTGTCCATGAAACAGCACAACAAAAAAGAGAAGACACGGTTCTAGAAAGGATGCCGACGTATCCAAGCGTCCCTCCAGCAGAGTACGGTTAGAAGTGGAAGCCCAGATGCCACACCAATACAAGTATGAATATTAGGATTCCGGCTCCTAGAAATAGTACGGCCCTCCTCAGGAGATCATGCTCCCTCATGAATCTAAGATTCTCAACCCCTATGATGAACGCCATTATAGCCGCGATGGCGCTTGCAGTATGCATGACGAGGGCCCTAACCTCTGTTCCCTGCAGAAGATCCAATATCCCAATAACGCTGGTTCCTATCGCAACAAGCTCAAAGAATATCTTGCTGAGGATTATGCTTAGGAGGCTCCTCTGTGAGGGTTGATCCTCTGAGATGAACCTGTTCAGGCATGATCTGCTGCAGAAGTAGTATGTCTTCCCATCCATCTCCATCTTGATCCTTCCATCCTCCGGTCCGACTCTCCTACCGCATATTGGATCCCTCTCGGTCATTGGTGTGCACTCCAGAATCTCCTTCCATAGATACTCTGCATCTTCGATTATTTTAGTTCTTGTGGGGAAAGGTATAAATATATCTGATATAAATATTTCTTTTAAAGACATATCTTGAGAGACCAAACATGAAAAAACCAAACCAAAAAAGAAGGATCGAACTAACCCTCGAAGAGAATATAGTAGATCTACAGAGGGCCGAGGGGGAGATACACCTATACAATGAATATCTAATAGAGATCGTTAAGGAGCCGCAGGGATACTCCGCCAGAATATACAAGCTCAGGGCGGCAGGATACCCATGCAGCGACGCTGAAACAGCGCTCAAAAGTGCCCTAACCTTCATAAGAATCAGAGATGGAAAGGGAACATGCCGGATAGACAATACATCCAAGCGGAACCCCCCTCCCATACCAAAATAGGAGATAACCCTAACTTCTTATAGATTGAGGATTTCCCATAACAAGCGTAACCATTCTCAGGTGCATCCACACCTATATTAAGGGGAACCGCTGAAAAGGTAAGGTTGAACAGTAAAGTTTAGGTGGCTCTACATGAGAGGCTTCAGGATTGAAGGTGACATCCTCATATGGGAGATGAACCATGAAACCGTGATGATCCAGCCTTGGGGAAGGGACAGCCTCAGAGTCCGCTCAACAATAAACCCTAAAATACACGATGAACCATCCGCGTTGCTCCCTCCAAAGAAATCCAAGCCGAATATACAGGTTGAGGATGGAAGGGCATACATCGAGAATGGAAGGATAAAGGCTGAGATCTCAGAGAAGGGAAGGATCCGTTTCCTCAGAAGCAGGGACAACTCAATACTGCTTGAGGAGGCCGAGATATATTATGGCCCATACCTATACCCCGCCCGCCACTACAAGCCTATAAGCAGCAGCCTCTTCAGGTTGGAGGCAACCTTCAAAGCCTACGAGGACGAGAGGATCTACGGGCTTGGACAGCGGCAGCACGGCCTCCTAAACCAGAAGGGCTGCATAATCGAGCTCCGCCAAAGAAACACAGAAGTCTCCATCCCATTCCTACTCTCCAGCCGCGGATACGGATTCCTATGGAATAACCCCTCCATCGGACAGGTCGAGCTTGGAAGGAACAGGACAAGATGGATATCAGAAGCATCCAGACAGATAGACTACTTCATAACGACAGGCGACTCCCCAGCCGATATAATGGAGAGATATGCAGATGCAACTGGACATCCGCCGATGCTTCCTGAATGGGCAGCAGGCTTCTGGCAGAGCAAGCTCAGATACAGAAGCCAGGAAGAACTCCTCTCAGTTGCACGTGAATATAAACGCCGTAAACTGCCAATCTCAGTCATCGTAATCGACTACTTCCACTGGACGATGCAGGGAGACTGGAAATTCGATCAAGAGTACTGGCCTGATCCAGAGGCGATGGTTAAGGAGCTGGAGGAGATGAACATAAAACTTGCAGTCTCAATATGGCCGACCGTAAATGAGAACAGCGTCAACTTCAAGGAGATGAAGGAACGCGGCCTCCTAGTGAGGACTGAGAGGGGAGTCCCTGCTCAACGCTCCTTCTTCGACACTAGGAGCAGGGGGCCAGTCTACGTCCACTTCTACGACCCAACAAACCCTGAAGCCCGCAGATTCATATGGGAGAAGGTTCGAGAGAACTATTACCGATATGGAATCAAGGTGTGGTGGCTCGACGCATGCGAACCAGACCTATTCGACAGAGACGACCCTGAAAATCTACGCTACCACATAGGAAACGGATTGGAGGTCGGATGCATATACCCGCTGATGCATCAACAAGCATTCTATGAGGGGATGAAGAGGGAAGGGGAAGAAGAAATCGTGCTGCTCTGCAGATCAGCATGGGCTGGAAGCCAACGCTACGGAGCAGCAGTATGGTCAGGAGACATCAGATCCACATTCAACGACCTCAAAATCCAGGTTAAGGCAGGATTAAACATCGGCTTAAGCGGGATACCATGGTGGACCACGGATATAGGAGGATTCTTCGACGGAAACCCTGAAGACCCATACTTCCGCGAATTGATCATCCGATGGTTCCAATACGGAGTCTTCTGCCCACTCTTCCGCCTACACGGATACAGAGAACCTAAAACCCCAATGACAAAGCCTCCAACAGAATGGACCGGCGGACCGAATGAGGTCTGGTCATTCGGAGAGGAAGCATACAAGATAATCAGGGAAACCCTCCTCCTAAGAGAACGATTAAAACCATACATAATGGAGCAGATGAGGATAGCGCATGAGAGGGGAATCCCGCCTATGCGTCCACTCTTCTTCGACTTCCCAGAAGACAAGATATGCTGGGAGATAGAGGATGAATTCCTATTCGGCCCAGACATACTCGTCGCCCCAATACTCGAGTACGGAGCCAGAAGCAGGAGGGTATACCTCCCCAAAGGAGTAGACTGGAGAGACGCATGGACAGAGGAGAGGATAGAGGGGGGAAGATGGATCGAGGCTGAAGCCCCACTAGAGAGGATCCCAGTATACATAAGAGGAGAAAGGAAACTCCCAATACAGGGCTAACACAACAGAAACATCCAAAAACATAGAAATAGAATATTAAATCAGCCTAGATCAGGCTTAGAATAATTACAGGTGGGTTCCACACTCAAGATCCACATCACCAGATCAGCAGGGTCAGAGCTGTCATCACCCACAAAAAGAAGAATCAAACAAACAATATATAAATTTTGAGATGCTAGGGGAAAGGGCGGGATCATCCGGCAATCTAGGAGCGTCCTCCCCAGCAGGCCAATCTACACTCCAGATGATATAGGATGGATCGCTGAAGCCGACAGATAATGCTCCACCACCCCTAAACTATTTTTAAGTCATATAATAGAAATATTAAGGATAGAGGTTAATGGATGATGGTGGTATGTGTCGATGAAGCTGGTTACAGTCCTACTTCCAGAAGCCTACCTAGAGG
>WAQA01000003.1 GCA_015520475.1 Candidatus Bathyarchaeota archaeon
AAGTTCCCTAACATCTTCACCTATACTGTTCCAGCCTCCCAGCTTGAGATGTACCTTTTCTGTTCCTCTGTCAATTCGTCGATCTCAACGCCTATACCTTCAAGCTTTAATCTTGCAACGAGCTCATCGATTTCTCTTGGAACAGGATAGACCTTCGGCTCCATCTTGTTCTCAAGGATATATCTAACACATAACGCTTGGTTTGAGAATGACATATCCATAACCTCTGATGGATGGCCCTCAGCCGAGGCTAGATTAACCAGTCTCCCCTCTGCAAGCAGGTATATTCGCCTTCCATCCGCCATACTGTACTCTTCAAGATTCGGCCTTATCTTTCTCTTGGACACCGCTAACTCCTCAAGATCTTTAATGTTTATCTCGACATTGAAGTGTCCGCTATTGGCGATTATAGCGCCGTCCTTCATCCTTGACATATGCTCTTTACGGATTACGTTTATGTCTCCAGTCACAGTTACGAATATATCGCCTATCTCAGCGGCCTTTAAGAGGGGCATAACCTGGAATCCGTCCATGAACGCTTCAAGCGCCCTTATAGGATTCACTTCCGTAACTATGACGTTGGCGCCCATTCCTCGCGCTCTTAGAGCGAGACCTCTCCCACACCAGCCGTACCCACATACCACAAACTTCTTCCCAGCCAATAAGATGCTTGTAGCTCTCAGTATACCATCAATCGTGCTCTGTCCAGTTCCATATCGATTATCAAAGAGATATTTTGTGTAGGCGTCATTCACTGCGATTATAGGATATTTTAGGGCGCCTGACTTCTCCATAGCCCTTAACCTTATAACTCCAGTTGTGGTTTCCTCTGTTCCGCCAGCCACATAATCTAGAGCCTCCGTTCTTTTTGCATGGATTGTACTGACTAGATCTGCTCCATCATCAAGGGTTATCATCGGCTTATTATCGATTACCCTGTTGATGCACCAGTAATACTCCTCTGTCGTCTCTCCACGCCAAGCGTAAACCTTCACACCCCAACTTGCTATGGCAGCTGCAACTTCATCTTGTGTTGATAATGGGTTTGATCCGCATAGTGAAACTTCAGCCCCGCCTGATTGAAGAGTCTTTATTAGAACAGCTGTCTCCTTTGTCACGTGTAGACAGGCGCCTATACTCACGCCTTCAAGGGGCTTCTCCTCTTCGAACCTCTTCATGATCAAGTTTAGAACGGGCATATGTTTGGATGCCCATTCTATCTGCAGCTCTCCCTTCTCCGCCAAACTTATATCCTTCACTCTATAATCCATCGTGTTTCTCTCCAATAGGAGAATCTACTCCTCATATAATTATCTTCTCGTTTACTCGTGTACCGGTGACTATTGAAGATTATTGTTTAAGCATTAAATCCAGCATGCTTATTCCTTATTAGAAGGTTATCTATAACCGCGCATATCGCCTGGAAAACCTCATTCTTATTTAGGAGGTTTACGTCTATGATGAGGTGGAAGGGGCTGAGGTCATCTCCCAGAGAGAATCCATATAACCTCTCATATATATGTCTTGTCCGCCTCTCCTTTTCAATTAGGGATTTTAGGGCTTCCTCGAATGTTAAGCCATCTCTTCTAGCGACACGTTCAGCCCTAACCTCTATTGAGGCCTCAAGCCAAATTTTAAAGCCGTGATCAAGAAGCCAAGGCATGGTCCAGCTGTCCAGAACAACATTTCCCTTCTCAGCCCATTCAAGAAGTTTATTGTCGATCATCCTGTCAAACTCTGGATTCTCCATTCTCTCTCTGAGGAACCTTAATCCTTCCTCGCTTTCCCACCATCCTCGTTTATCGATTTGATAGCCCATTTTAGAGGCGAGGGCCTTTAAGGCATCCCCTCCAGAGTAATATTTGAGCCCGTACCTCTCAGATATTCTCTTAGCCACTGTACTCTTACCTGAACCGGCCATGCCACATACACATATCACGAGGTTTCCACTGTACAATTGAACATTTCCGTTGCAGCCTGCCAATTTAATGTTCACCTACCGATTCTGTGAGAGACCCATCTGAGTCATACCCATGCTGACACCTGAAATTCTAGAGAGCAGCGTTCCTATAAAGAAGGAGCATACAAGGTACCAGATGAAGAAGGGCATATCGATAGGTTGTCCCGGCATGAGGCCTGGTAGACGCGCCACCGGAATATTCTGAAAGAAGCCTAATAGGATCTGCCATATTATTAATAGCGGGATGAATGTTATGAGGGATGTTCTCATCCTCTGAGAGAGCATCCTAGACTGTATCTGCAGGATCCTAGGCTCCTTCTTCCTAACTTTGGCGAGGAGCTTCTTGTCGCCGGTACGTTTAGCCAGGTTCCTCTCAGCATTCCACTTCTGAATTTCACGTTGCCATTCAATCATTTTCTCCTTATCGATCAACTTCAGATTTAACAGGGTTGTTACAGCCGATATTGTAAAGGCTATGACCATCGTGAATATTGTTGAGGATGGAGGGTAGAGCAGCCATTCCGGAAGCATAACAATCATCTACCTAATAAACGTTGAATGCCTGGATACATTTCTATTATACGTTCCCTCATAAACTCTTGATAGTACTGATATATTATACCGACGGTTAGAAGTATTCCTGTTCCAGTTCCAAATGCCCCGAGAAAGTCGGCTACAACAGCAAGCAGACCTATTATCAGCCCTCCTAGAACAGTCACTATAGGAATGTAACGTTTAAGGATTGATTCGATAGGCTTCTCGGATCTTCTATATCCTGGAATCTG
>WAQA01000004.1 GCA_015520475.1 Candidatus Bathyarchaeota archaeon
CACGTAACTGATATACATCCTATAAATCCATAAAATAGATTAGAATTCTATTTTTGTCCTTCATATCACTTTTTAGTAGTTTAGAGTATATTATCAGAATGAGATGGTGATGGAGAGAACTGAGCATATCGAGTATGTATGTCACAGCATACTCAACTATTCAAGAAGGGAAGGAGTAGGAGAGGATAGTCTCTCTAACGAATTAAATAGGATGGCAAGCATTCTCTCAGCCCTCGCATCTGTAGCTTCACTAAAGATATTCTATGAGGCTAAGGATGGAATCACATCTTCAACAGAGATTATTAAGAGGACTGGATTAACACAGAGAAGATATTATTTGAGGCTTAACAGGCTATTAGAGACAGGCTTGCTGCAGAAAAGAGGAAATATGTACGTGCATACTACGCTTGGAAGGCTATTTTATGAGCTTAGCAGGATCTTGATGAAGGCAATTAGATATAGCGATAGATTAGGGTTGATAGATAAGATTAGAGTTACAACTTCCCTATTACCTGAGGAGAAGGAGGAGGTTATACGTGCAATCTCTAAGAGCAGCCCGGCTGATCTCGCGGATCTACTCGACGGAGATATCAAAATATCTAAGGTTATCACAGATCCGAAGGAAAGCATCTCCATGATGGGGAAGCTTATAGATAAGGCTGAGAGAGAAGTGTATCTGGCCGCCGAATACTTAAACCCATACTTAACAAAGACCATTCTAGATTCGATTGAAAGAGGGGTGAAAGTTAACCTTATAGTTGGAGGAGAGGATTATCGAGACGAACTGCTTAGACCCTCAAGTCCAAGAAGGATTAGTATGCTTAATGAGATTCTAGGATCAGATGTATTCTCATTTAGGTACGTGGATAAGCTGCCTTACGTCTTCCTTATAGTTGATGATGGATATGTCTTGATTGAAATGCCGAGATTAAACCCGGATGACCCGTTTATAAGTTTAATATTTGAGAATAAGTTGTTGTCGAGCAAGCTTAGAGACCTCTTCAAGGGCCTTAAAGGTTATGAAGAGAGAGCAGTGTAGAAACGTATTATCTTTAGGAGGATTCAGAGAGCGGAGCATGTGGAGGCCAATAGACACTCCTAGGAGATGAATATCTTCCTTAGGAGAATTGAAAATTACTCTCTTATGTATATTTGGTTTGCTAATGATTCCTTCCTGTAATACTGCAGCTCACCTTTAATCTTTCCGAAATAATGGACTATGTCCAAGCCCCTCTTAGTTATCTTATAAATCTTTCCGGATTCAGCTTCTACAGCTACAACTAGACCTTGCCTTATTAGAAAGTTCAGTTGCTTCTTAAGTCTTGTCCAAGAGAGGTTAGCCTTATACATTATATGTGTCGGTCTCTGCTTTCCCTCAGCTATCGCCTTTAATATGTCGATGAGGATCTCCATCTGAGATCTACGCGACATATCCTTTTCAACTCCAAAAGATTATGCTAAAAGAGTATTTTAGTAGTACACAAATACTTTAAGAGATGTTTAGGATTATATAAGTTTTGTGAACCTTCTATCTATAAGGAAGACAGATTATGACCCTAGTTAAGTTTTGGTCTTATGGAAGGGAAGAGAGGTATAGAGATCACCAATCCTTCAGATATCTAAAGACATGAAAATTTGTAGATTAAAACTTTTCATGATTCACAGAATATCGGCACAATCTTCTCCGTTAAATACTGTTCCCATTCCATCCTCTTCTGTAGTGCAATAATCTTTAGACGCTTTAATATCGTAACTCGCTTCTCCATCATCTCTGCAGCAACCTTCTCATCTTGACATCTCTTGAGCTCCCTTATGTTCTGCGTTAACGCATCTAGCAATAGTTCCTCCTCGCTAAGGATGTGGAAGAACCTATCCGGAGATAACTGTTTAACAATCATCTCCATCAACCTCTTTGAACATCATTATAGAAATAGAATATTTTAATGATTGTGAAGCGGGCATATAGATTCAATAAATCACGTTCGGATATATATTCATCATCCATCTAGCATCTAAAAGATCTTTCCCTAGCATGTGGGAACCTCTCTTGCATAGTGAGTGTTAATAGATATCTTTGGTTCACATCGATCCCCAGCATGTAGCCGAGGAAGCCATATTCCTATAGAAGCCACAGAGAATACATCTTAAAACATTATTTAAGAGCCTACAGTAACTTATCCTCACACTTCACGGATGAAGCCTTCTTACGGAAAGAGCAGATAAAAACAAGAAGCATAAAAAAGAGGGGGCTTGATGTATGGTGTCATCGTTGACTAATTGTTTAGCCTATTGTGTTGTATCCTTGATCGACCTCTGATGGAACTGTGAACTCAATCGATAGCGGAGCTCCTTGCTCGGGTCTTATCTCAATGAATACATGCTCTCTCTCGTTTGCAGCTTCGCTGCTGGATAGATGTATGACTAAGTAGCCCTTCTCTGTATAGTCAAGTGAATTATCACCGTCAGAGTTCTCGATGAAGAGCTTTGCCTGTGAGGTTGGAACCCCACTTATCAGCTCGGCATAGGAGAGCCCCGTCGGATCAGTGGTGCTTATTCCGTAGTAGATGTTTGCGTATGCAGTCTTATTCTCTATCCTTAACGTTACAACTGTTGTTCCGCTTCCCATCGGAACATATTTAACTCCGAGAGTTTTTATGGGGATGATTATAGCATCAACTGTCCCATTCGTTGTTCCCCTAATGATTATGCTTCCATCTAGAGTTAATGGTGTACTTGCTTCTTGCACTCCCTGCCGAACTGTTTCTCGGCCCTTCTGAGTAGCGTATAAGCCCATGTTTATAACCATGAAGCTGAAGGCAGCAGCCACTATGACGAAGGCTATGAGGACTATAGCTGCTTCTATGCCCACCAAGCCACGCTTACTCTTTAGAACCTTTCCTATTTTCATCTCCTATCTCCTTTCTCTTTGTTTAGGACTTAAAGGCGAAGATAATTTAATACGGTTGTGAACGAAGAGAACGTATTATGGGAACGGTGTAGAAGGCTTATATGAAAATCCGCTTAATCAAAAACCATAACTTAAAAACGAATAATAATTACTAATCTTAAATGCATAAAAGGTTTATAAATCATCGGAGGATACTCTAAAAAGAGGACTGGAGGCGATGACTGAATCGGAGAAGATGAGTGCCCTAGACTTCATTATAAGCGTACTTAAAGAGCACGAGAAGACGTTGGACTCCCTCATAGAGAAGTTTGAAAGCATCCTTCAGAGCATTTCAGCCATAACCAAAAGGGAAGAGGCAACCCCTAAAACCGAAGGAAGAATAAAGATTAAATGTTTAGAGTGGAGCGAGTTTAGAGACGCCAGCGAAGGAGCTGGAATAGTCTCATATCAAATCGGTGATAAGATAAAGATTCAGGCATTAAAAGAGAATGTTATATACGAATATGAAGAAACAGTTCCTAGGCATGTTGGGGTAATGGAATGCGGAATCAAAGTCAAGTTTAAAGCAAACTTGGATCCACTTAACATAAAGAAGTCACTCTCAAAGGAGCTCGACGTCCCAGAAAAACAGATCATTAGAGGAGAAGTCAGATTCTCTCATTGATGCCTCTCCAAAATTTATAAGATTTGCCGCAAGGAGACATTTGGTTTTAACTGGTGGGGTTGTTAATTGCATTTTAGATATTTGAGTCTTTTATCTGTGGGTTGGGTAGGTTCTGCGGTTATATGTTGAGGGGTAGGATCGATGTGAGCTGGCTCCAAGGCCTCCTGTACAGCGCCCTAAAAATGGGGTTGCTCGGTGATTCAATGTGCAAGGGGAGAAGCCACCGCCCTTAGACGATGGTAATTCACATCAAAAGACTAGATTAATTATATTTTCAGTTCTCCGATGCATCTTTACAGTCCAGAAAGGGGAAATAGGATAATGAACCCTCAATCTCCACAACAGAGACTCCTGACTTACCCGGAGAATATAAATTCACTTAAGTGAAGGGCTTTCACGATGCATTCTAGCGAGCTTAGATTTGAACTGTTCATAGTACTCTAGGATCTCCTCTCCTCTATTTGTAATATAATATTCCTTCTTTTTCCCGGTCTGTTTAACTATAACGGCATTCTGATTAACTAGGAAATTTAAGATTTCGTTTAGCGGTATCCAAGATATGTTGCTGCTATACATTATACGTGTGGGTTTTTTACATCCCTTCTTGATGGCCTTCAGGACATCTATGCATA
>WAQA01000005.1 GCA_015520475.1 Candidatus Bathyarchaeota archaeon
AGCCGTTGGATCCTTCAAGATGAGAGGGATACTAAATATATCAATCTACATCCATGAAAAATTTTGGATTTAATACACGTATGCTAGGAGACGCCCCCCTATCTTCTTCGCCTTCGCCTCTCTATGAGAGACAACTCCCTCTGGAGTTGAGATTATTAGGATGCCTATATCCCTAGAGGGAAGATATGTTCTCTCCCACTTCTCAATCTCATCCGCCTTAACTGGATAGCGCGGTCTTATAGCTCCGCACTTATTTATTCTTCCTAGGAGCTGAACTCGGAACTTCCCTGATCGACCATCATCGATGAACTCGAACTCTCCAATGTAACCGTTGAGTTGCATAACTCTTAGAATCATCCCTAGAAGTTTTGATGCTGGAGAGATTAAGCATTCCTTCTTATTACGCATCTCATTGTTAACGATGGTTGTTAGACCGTTAGATACTGTATCCATTTCTCCACCTCATTCATACTTCTTGAATCCTAGTTTCTTAGCAACTTCCCTGAAGCATTGACGGCAGAGGTTTAATCCATACCTTCGGATGACTGGCCCGTAGGATCCGCATCTTCTGCAGGGTCTACTTCCCTTGCCGTATCTTCTTTTAGGTCTACTGCTCTCCATAGACATCACCTATACGATCTCAACTTCAAACTCTTCCTTAATAAACTGTATGGATTCCTCAGGTGTTAAGAGGTGGCTTCGCCCAATCTTTGACTTAGCGCGACGTCTCCTTTTAACCCTATATCCAGGCCTCTCCATAGCAACTGACACATCCATCCCTATTATACCAAGCTCCGGCACATATTTTGTACCTGGAATATCTATATGCTCCCTTATACCAAAAGATAAGTTGCCGGATTTATCGAATGATCTCCTAGATATTCTGTCGTCCTTCGCCTTTAGGACTCTTCTCAGAAACTCCTTTGCTCTCTCCCCTCTAAGGGTGACGAGGCAGGCGATCGGTTCACCTCTTCTAATTCCAAAATCTCTTATAGTCTTCTTTGCTTTACGTATACATGGTTTCTGACCTGTTAGATCCTCAAGTATCTTCATTGCCTTCTCTAATGGTTCACCTGACTTTCCAACAGAGACGTTTACTGTAACCTTCTCTATTCTAGGCCTCAACATTGGATTCTCAAATTTCCCTTCAGATACCGATTCAGACATTACCTGTCTCCTCCAGCTTCGGCAGTGAAATTAATGGTTCTTCGCTTCCCACAGCGAAGACATAGTCCAGTATGGTTTGATATCGGCTTCCAGCATCATCCTCTATCACGGTAAGCGATTTTCTCCGTTTCCATCCTGTCTCTTCAATGGAGATTATCTTTCCATATCTGCCTATATTTTTTCCTCCGGTTAATATTGCAATGACATTCACGTCTATCCTCACATGGTTGAGGATTGATTGATCATCAAGTTTTATCTTTAATGTGTCAAGAACCTTATATGAGTCCTCAATTGGATTTTGAGGATCGCTTACACGTATCAGGATGTTCCTACCATCATGCAGGTTGAGTTGAATGTCTCCTCCCCTCACAGTAGTCTTATTTTCGATCCTGCATAGTTTGAATTCGGCCTCTTCCTTGCTGATTGGATGGAGAATTAACCCCTTCTTTGACGGTAGAATACGGAAGTTCTCATCTGTTTCAGGTATAGAGATGACATCCATCAAACCGGCTGGGAAGAGATCATCCCTTCTCACCTTCCCGTCTACAAGGATTTTGCCCTTAGATATTATCTGTTTGGCTTCTCTCCTCGTCTTAGCGTAGCCAAGTATATCCCTGACTATAATGAGTAATGGGATACATTGATCTATTGGATGCGGCCCTGGACTTGGCTTTGCAGCCCAGTGTATCTTCTTTCTAGGTATAGGCCAGAATTTAGGAGCAGTCTCCGTCTTTAAATGTCTGCTTCCACCCATCTTTCCCATGTTAAGCTTCACCTATCCCCTCTGTTACGGTTTTCTCCTTTGGTCTCTCAATCTCCTCGGATGTTTCGAGTGACGGTTCACCCTGCTGGATCATCTTCCTCTCCAATATCTTCCTTCTCCACTTATCATCCAGGTTAAGGTTTGTAATCATAACCTTTGATGGATGGATGGGGATCATTATTGTTGTTCCATCAGCCCTTTCACGGGTTATCCCCTCAATAAAGATTCTATAATTCTTCCTGTCAACTCTCATAACTTTCCCCTCGAACCCTTTCCTATCTCCCCTCATAATCCTTACAGTGTCACCTTTCCTAACCGTTACAGCGTTAGTGTTATATTTCGATTTTAACTCGTCTGAGAGGGGAGCTGATAGATACTTTCCTCTTCTATGGAGAGGAGCATTATACAGCATCTTTCTCTGCTTACTCGGCTTCTTCGTTTTTCTCTTCATTTCTCATCCTCCTAAACTATTATGCTTGATGCACTTGCTATTCTAGGCCATCTCTCAGCTGCTTCTCTAGCTACTGGTCCACGTATCTCTGAACCACGCATGTCGCCTTCAGGAGTTATTATCACAGCAGCATTATCCTCAAATTGAACCCAGAACCCTTCCGGTCTCCTGTAAGGCTTCCTCTGCCTAACTATGACCGCCCTAAATATCTTCTTTCTCATGTCTGGTGAGCCCTTCCGAACGGAAACTATCACCATATCTCCAACAGACGCTGAAGGTACACGTCTCAGCCTACCCTTATATCCAGCCACCTGGATTATTCTCAGCACTTTAGCCCCTGAATTATCTGTGCATTTAATAACTGAACCTACAGGTAATCCCCTAGACAGTTTAGGTTTCTGTCCAGCTACTCCCCTAGCCATTAGGGCTCTTGCTTTAGCTCTTGCCGCCAACACCTTCACCCTCAATCTTCTCAATAACAACGAATGAAACAGTTTTGCTTATAGGTCTACACTCAGCAATTCTTACACGATCATTCTCTTTAACGTTTAGGCATGGAGGGTTATGCGCGGGTATATGACTGTGCCGTCTTTCGTAACGTTTGAATTTCGGCACATACTTTAGGAAGCCACGTCTAACAATAACGGTCTTATCCATCTTTGCACTGATAACTGTACCCTCCAATATTCTACCTCTTATAGAGAGGGAACCGTGGAATGGACAGTTTCTATCATTACATTCCTTCTTAGGTTTCTTTATTGGAAGAGCCATCACCATAACCTCCTAACCCTCTTTTTAACCCTATCTTCTGGACGGCCAACTATAATTTTACCGTCAATCTCAACCACTGTTCCATCAGGCAAGGTAAAGTTGAAGACCGATACATCCTTCACTATAACCTTCTCCTCCCCTTTATGGAGCAGTTTTATTGTGTTACGGGTTTCATCTATTACCCTACCTGATATTCCCACATAGCATGGATTCTTGCTCTTAACAACCTTAGCTTTGAGACCTATGAATTCATCCTGTAATATTTTAGGGGTTACTCTCATTCAGTCTCCACCTTAACCTTCTCATTCTCAACGGTTAATATGCGGGCTATAGCCTTCCTTAACTCACGTATCCTAGATGGATTCTCCACTGCCCCGCCAGCTTTTATCACGGTTCTCAACCTCACAAGCTCTGTTCTAAGCTCCATCAGCTTCCTCATCCTCTCCTCGGGCGTCATCCTCCTTATATCCTTCATCCTCAATATCGGCATTTACTCTTCACCTTCAGATTTCTCCTCCACCTTCTCTGCAGTGTCGGATGGTTGAGAAGCATCAAATATCTCAACTTGATCTGGCAATTTAATATTTGGAGGTAGAATATGCACTTTAATCCCGAAGATTCCCGGTTTGAGCTGAGCATGCACAGAAGCTTTCCGGACATATTTTATTGCTGGATCCCCACTTTTAGGCATATAACCCGCCCTGAACTTCTCGCTTCTGGCACGTTCAGTCCTCAATTTACCGCTGATTATTATTTCTACACCCAATGCACCTGCATCCATTATCTGATTTAGAGCCCAGAAGCCAGCCCTCCTGAAATGTACACCCCTTTGAAGGGCAGCGGCAATCCGTGAAGCCATAATATATGGATTGAGCTCCGGAACCTCTATTTCAGCAACTGATATCTGAGGATTGGATAACTGAAACTTTTCCTCAAGTATCTTGGCAAGGTTCTTTATCGTCCTTCCACCGTGACCGATGATTATTCCGGGACGCATAACATATATAACTACGTTGGTGCCAAGCGGGGTTCTCGTTATGTCAACCCCGCCATACCCAGCCCTCTCAAACTCCTTCCATAGAAACTCGTCTATGGTATTCTTCTTTACAGATTCTTCTATGAAGTATCTAACTGATGACATTAGGTTTCACCCTTCTGCTCCAGAACGATCTCTACATGACATAAAGTTTCAAAGCGGGGTGACGATCTACCGAAGGCCCGCATAATATACCTCTTAATCTTGGCTCCAGGATATGCGGAGGCATGGATTATCTTAAGGTTCTCAACGTCTAAGCCCTTATACATTGCATTCGCCTCCGCGTTCTCAAGCACCTCTAATATCTTCTTCGCAGCCTTAACTGGATATCGTCCAGCATAGAATTTCTCCAATCCACGCCTATGAGGAATCTTCTTCTTGTATCTACGGTATGGCACAGCCTTCTCCTTACGGATCACCTTTTGAAGGTAATCCTTCGCCTCATCAAGCGTCATCCCTTTAATCGCTGAGCACACCTCCCTAGCGGATTTGGGGGATATCCTAAGCTCTCTACCACTCGCCTTAACGGTCGTGGTTGGATCCAGCTCAACTATAGAGTACTTCCATTTCGGCACGGATCAATCACCGGCTTTCCAATGAAGAGACGCAGAGTTATTTATAAGATTTACCATAGATAAATAAACTTTTACGTTTAATCTTTACGGTTTTCAAGTTTATGTTTTGATGTGATAGGCGTATATAGCCATCAGAGTGGAAGCTTATAGATATACATTGCGGATCAATTATGAGGGGAAGAGAAAGTCTTTTACGGTTCGATGATAAGAAGGTTAATAATCATATATGATCTTAAGGGGAGAAAAGATTGAATGTCATCGTGATTATGGAGGACAGTTTCCGCAAGGATCATCTTGGATGCTACGGAAACGATTGGATTAAGACCCCAAACATAGACAGGTTTGCCTCTGAGGCTACGGTGTTTGATCACGCCTACGCTGAAGGGTTACCTACGATACCAGTCAGAGTAGCCCTCTTTACCGGAAGATATACTTTACCCTTCAGGGGATGGCAACCCCTAGAGCAGGGAGATATACCGATAGCTGAGATTCTATGGGATAAAGGAGTAACTTCAGCATTAATAACGGATACTTACCATATGCATAAGCCTAAAATGGGATTTGGAAGAGGATTCGATTATGTACTGTGGATTAGAGGGCAAGAGAGTGATCCGGCGGTTGTAGATCCAGAATTAAAGGTTGATTTAACCAAGTACAGCGAGAAGAATTGGCACTCATCATATCCCGGACAACCTGAACGGATCGTTAAGAAACAGTTTATACAGTATCTCCGGAACAGATCTAGCTGGAAGGGAGAAGAGGATCACCATATAGCGAGAGTTATGAGGGCAGGGATGAAATGGCTTGAAGAGATGGTTGCTGAGGGAAAACGTGACAACTTATTCCTATGGCTCGATAGCTTCGATCCTCACGAACCATGGGACCCACCGAGATATTACACTGACATGTACCCAGTCCCAGAATATGAGGGATTACCAATAATCTGGGGTGGAGGATTCGTTAAGGACTGGACCTTAGCCGAGATACGGCATATCCGCGCCCAATACGCTGGAACAATCACCATGGTTGATAAGTGGACCGGCATATTCCTCGAGAAGATCGAAGATTTAGGATTACTGGATAATACGATGATAATCTTCCTTACGGATCATGGTGAACCGCTCGGAGAGCATGGTATAATAAAGAAGGTTCAGCCATGGCCATACGAGGAGCTCTCACATATACCACTTATCATAAGACTTCCAGATGGAATGGACTTTAAGAAACGTGTAGAAGCATTCGTTGGAATGCCTGACATAGCACCTACTATACTGAGCTTCCTCAACGTTGATGTCCCATCAATAATGCATGGAAGGAATCTTATACCATTAATGCAGGGAGAAGAGGAGGATGTGGAATTTGGGATAAGCGGCTTCCATAGACGGGCTTGGAGCATAAGAGATTATGAATGGAGCTTCTACCTATGGTTTAAAGGGTTGATGTCTGGGGAGGAGAGGAGGGAGCTTTACCGTTACGATCCAAACTTTATCCCACCGGAACCATCAAAGTACGAAGTTGAGAGAGACCTAGCTGAAAGAGAAGACTTAATTGAGGAGGAGAGGGAAGTAGCTGAGCAATTAGAGGAGAAGATGCGGAGATTCATAGAAGGTTTGAAGCCATCCCCAGGAGATCTAATGGCTAAAGAATTTATGAGGCGGGGACGCCCATGAAAACTTGATCTAAAAGCGGGATTGGCCGGTGAAGCATTACCATCTAGAATTCTACCAGCCTCTCCACCCACATTCACACCTAAATATTCAAAAACCAAACGAGAAGTATAAACTGAGAACTGGAGATAGCTGCAGCATACATCGGTGAACCACCCCTAGTTATTGTGTGGGGTTTCCTCCCTTTACTTGCCCTCCATCACTTTTAGGCTTAGAGAGCCGGTGTGGAGGCTTACTCCGCATAGAGAGCGGGAGGTTCAGAGGGGCTCACGACTCCTCCTGCCCCGCAAGATATACTCGCAGGATCTGCTACACATAGGAGCGGGGAGGAATCCCACTTAAAAGGTTTATCGCAACTCATCGCCTCCCTCTCAGACAGGGTCTTCCTGCGAGATTAAGATAAAAAAGGGAGATTGGATCTATATCCACAGCACTCCTATCTGGACAATTATAATGGGTCATATTCATCCTTTTAGTTAAGGAGCGATATTTACGGTGACAGTTACTCTTCTTTTACTCGTTTGAAGTCTTCACATGCTTCGCTGTCAAGATATCGGAAGTCACCCTTCAACCTACATTGGATAACTGGTGGACATTGCATCTCAGCATACTCGCATTCTGCACATGTAGGCATATTATGATTCACCTAGATTTAAGGGGTGATTGAGCAATATTAATTTTGATGCTTTTCTCATGTTTTTATTAATTCTTGTTTGCTAGTTTATGCTTAACCTCTCCAATGGCTTGTCAATAGCGCTCATTCTCCCCGTTGAAGCAGGGAGCCTTTCCGCCTTCTTTCTATTGACGCTTTCCACGACTGAGGCTGGGGGATCCGTCGCCCTTGAGGAGCATATTATCCCCTTCGAGATGTGTCAAGGCAGCCCCCTTAGAAAACCTAAAGGTTCAGCTATCCATCCATCAACTTTACTTAAATCTATCTATGAAGAGAGAACCCCCCAATTCATCTCATGGATAAGATTTCTTAGCGACGTTCTGTAATTATCTTATAGTTGATTTCTATCCCTTTTTTTATGCTTCTACTCATTAAACATCCTCTTTTGAAGAGGTTTTCCACTCTAGAGAGTCTCTTCAAATCATCTTGATCACCTTTAATCTCTAAGTTTATCATCAGATCTATTCTGTCAACGTAGAGTCTACCCTTCTCATCCTTTGAGGTTACAGGGACCGCTTCAGCCCTTAACACGCTGAAATCAACCTTGGCCCATTTAAGGAGGAAATATAATGTGGAGCACATACATTCTGCAAGCGCGGCTGCTAAGAGTTTACGGGCTTCTCCACCCATCTTCTCGGAGGGAACACCCTTTCTCTTGATTGTTACATCATTCATAAGTTCACTGTTAAATTTTATCTCCAGATCTTCCCCTTCAATCCATTCAAGCGTAACTTTAGTTTCTGATTTGAGGGCAGACATATTTCACACCAGATAAGAATAAACTGTCTCTTGAA
>WAQA01000006.1 GCA_015520475.1 Candidatus Bathyarchaeota archaeon
AAGAGACAGACATAATATGCATCGATACTTATACATGTTAATAAACATTATTTGACTGTCCATGCAACATTTACCCGGTGTTCGATTTGAGTCTATGGAAACACTCCTTCGAATTAGTGAATAAAGAGTTAGAACTTACTAGGAAGAAGAAACAGGCCCTGGACAGTCTACTGGAGACTGGAAAGATATCTCAGTCAACCTATGAATATCTGAGCAGAGAGCTGGCTGAGGCGATATCTGACCTAGAGGAGCATCGAAGATCCATAGTGGAGAAGATGGATGCTAGAGCGAAGAACCTGGAGAAGCAGGTGGAAGCTCTTGAACTCTTCTTAGCGAATCTTGAGGTTCTCCATGCTGCAGGCGATATAGAAGAGGAGGTTTATAGAAGACAGAGTGAAGCATTGAAACTTGGAATTGAAGCTACAAAGCAGGAGCTGAATGATATTAAAAATTCGCTTGTAGAGGCTCCCTCAAGGGAGACTGTGACTACAACCCCTGAGGAGACCGTGGAGGTTCAAGGAGAAACCGAGGTCCAAGAGGAACCTCCAAGTGAGCCTAAAGAGGAACAGGCATCCATCACCTACGAAGAGAAACCAGGAGCATTCAATGCTGAACCTTCAGAGTGGGAGATGCCGGCCAGAGAGGAGGTTACATACAACCCTAAACCTGAAACAACCGATCTAACCAAAGAGGAGGATAGTGACTACATCTAAAACGGATGATATGGCAGAGCCGGGTTTACATTCATCCTCCATCCCTCCAACCCTTACTTCTTCCTCCAATTCCAGGTCACCTCCAATTTTTGTAGATAACTAAATATGCATCGTCAGCATAAGTTCCCTTCATGAATTATTGGGATTGAGCATGGATCTATGATAGTCGGCATCACATACCATGAAAAGTTCAGCCTCTATGATTTAGGCTTGAACCATCCGTTCAGGGGAGACCGATTCGCTAAAGCCAGAGACTTCCTTCTAAAGCAAGGCCTAAACAGATTACCTAACGTAAAATTCATCAAACCTGATATGGCTAAGTGGAGTGATATAATCACTGTTCACACAAGTAAATATGTAGATTTAATATTCAAGTTAGCTGAGTCTAATAAGTCATATGATTTTGAAACTCCAGTCTCAGCCAGTATACTTGAAGGTTTAATGTATATAATTGGAGGATCCATCTCCTCTGGAAGATCCATATATGAAGGCAGTGTGGATCGAGCTGTTAATCTAGGCGGAGGATTTCATCATGCTGGAAGAGACTTTGGCGGAGGCTTCTGCATATTCAATGACATAGCCATACTAGCTGAAACGCTCCGTCGCAACTATAATGCCGAGAAGATCCTAATCTTAGATTTTGATGTTCACTTCGGAGATGGTACAAGCGCCATATTCTATTCAGACCCGAAGGTACTCTACATCTCTATCCATCAGGATCCTAAAACAATATTTCCTGGAACAGGCTTCATAGAGCAGATAGGTGAAGGGGAAGGAGAAGGATACAACGTTAACATTCCGCTGCCGCCGAGAACAGGTGAAGACGCGTATCTCCTAGCCTTAAAGAGCATATTAATTCCCCTCTCTGAAGAGTTTAAGCCAGATATAATAATTGCTAATGGCGGTAGTGACGCTCACTTCGCTGATCACCTCGGCAGTTTAGGATTGACAGTTAACGGCTTCTTTGAGGTATCAAAGATTCTAAGCCGGTGTTCGAATAGGATCTGTAATGGGAGACTCATCCTGCTGTTGGGAAGCGGCTACAACCTTACAGTCTTACCATACTGCTGGTATGCCCTTATAAAAGGTATCTTAAGCGATGGGGAACTCGACATTAAGGACCCATATCCGCCGCCGGAGAATCCTCGGAGAAATATAGAGAAAGTTAAAGATATAATCGTGCAGATTAAGAGTTTATTGAGGGATTACTGGGGCTCTATTTGAATCCCCCCATCAGTAAAGGCGCTGAAACAATAACTATCATTTGTAACTGATTCTTTGGTTCATTGAATCGCGATAAACTTGAGTGTTGGCCTTCTTTTTCCGATATTGGATAGTCTCTTGGATAGGGGTTGCCCGGAAGGGTGGAGATGATGAGTCTAAGGGGATGGGGTAGCAGTCTGGGAGGAGATGTCTCGGCGAGTCGAGAGGCAGGGTGACCCGCCCCAAACCAGCAGATGTGACCGATGCGCGTAAAGCCTCCGGGTGAACGCTGGAGCCTCAGCAACGCCTCCACCACCTCAGCATCCACGCTAGCGGAAGCCCCACACATACGCGTAGGGAGGAGGTCATCTATGGTGCTTCTTAAAGCCCTATCTCTTCACTTATCTCTTTCAATGCATTCAAAGATAACTCGAAGAACTCATCCCTCGATAGCCCTATCTCCTCGCATAATAGTATCTTATCTCTGTTAACTCCTCTTGCAAAGTCCTTTGCTTTGAATTTCTTCTTTACAGTCTTAAGTTTGACGTCTCTCATCTTCTTTGATGGCATCACGAGGGCGCATGCGACGATTAAGCCTGAGATGGCGTCGGATGCTATCAATGCCTTCTCCATTCTCTCCTCAGGCATGACTCCTGTATGTTGATAGTTATGGGCTTTTATCGCCTTCAAGATGTCATCTGGAACCTTCCCCCTCAACATCTCCTCAGCTAATACTCCATGCTTCTCAGGTCTACTTTGAGTCTTATCAAAGTCGATGTCATGTAATAGGCCGGTGAGGCCCCATACCTCCTCATCTTCTCCGAAGCGTCTGGCCAACGCCCTCATTATAGCTTCAACGGCGAGCATATGACAGATAATATTCCTTCTCTTAACGTTCTCTTCAATAAGTGTTATTGCCTCTTCTCTGTTCAAGTAAACCCTCCTCAAAACGATCCATGTTAAGCCGCTATTCTCTTCATAGGGGCACTTTCCAATTTAAATATTTTTAGATTAGAGGTCGTTCCATAAAGCCCCGTTTATTCTATGCGATGGTCCCTTCTAGGACCTCAAAGTTTATTTCTCCAGCAGCGAATACCCTCCCAGTTCTTAAATTGTTAATTGTTATAGTTGCTGGAGCGAATAATGCTGGATCAATCCTGTAAAAGTCTAGGTCTGCCTCTTTGAATATCTCCTTGAATGGTTTCCCATACTCCTTCGAGGCGGATGAAACAGCCTTCTCAGTCAGTTCCTCCAGTTCATCATCATCGTCATAGTATACTGCATAATAGGCCTCTCCGCCATATATTATTGCATCGTTCACTCTCCCCATGGCCTCCACAGGATCCGGATGGATGGGCATTATCGGAGCGCATCCCCATGCATGCTTTATCTTTTTAGGATCCAAACCGAGCTGCATCAGCTTATATATCCCAGTCTCAACTATTCTTCCGGAAACCTGTGTGAAGCCTGAAGTTGAGACTGTTGGAACAAGGATTAGATATAGATTCTCAGGTTTAACTTTGCATAGGTCCGATATGTACTCTACAGTCTTCTCTGTAGGTTCACTGTTCGATTCTAGGATGAGAATAGCTATATCTGCTCTATCAACGTAATCTATAGCCTTGAAGATGGATTTCGGCTTCAGAGATAATGCCCTAGCAGGTCCGGATCCTATGGCTGAGTATCCATCCACGTTTATCTTCCATCCTGCAAGCTGAGATCCTAAAGTGGCTACTGCTGGATTATCAGTATATACGCTGATTGATGGTAATCTGATATCTCCGAATTTTCTGCTGAGAATCTCGGTTTCTCCTAGGCCGCCGAGTCCTATCTCAGTTATGATCTTGCCTGCTAGAAAACCGCCCTCAGCCTCTAATCCAGCATCTATTAAAGTGGCTCCTAAAGGAGCCTTCTTCACCTTAACCCTGAAAATGTCTGCTTCCGTGCAGAGTTTATCTATGAGGGCTGACGCCTTTCCATTCACGCTTAAACAATCCATTATGAAGTCTTCCTCTAAAGATATCTCTCGTAGAATTTAAGATGTGGATTCTCTGCCTTTGAGATGTAGAGTTTTCCTTCACCGTTCTCTGTTAAGTCGCCTATGAAACGGTAGAAGGGCCCCTTAATCTTTTCTCCATCCACTTTAACGCTTGATTTTATATCTTCAAATGTGAATGTTGGGAGTATGCTTGGAACTTGACCGCAGACAACAATCTTTCCATTAACCATTTCAGCTCCGATCCTGCCTTCTGATGATCCTTTAACCAGTATTGTTCCTCTCTTCATATGCACGCCTAGAAACTGTCCAGTGCATCCGTCGATCACTATTAGGCCTCCCCTCATATATCCGCCAGCCTCATCTCCTACGTCCCCATGCACTATTATCTCTCCTCCCCTCATTCCTTTCATGCTTCCCCTGTATGGAGCTGCTATATAATCACCTGTGCATCCGAAAATTTCGATTCTTCCATCCTTCATTGATGAGCCGATCCAAGAACCTGTGTCTCCATGCACTATTATCTCTCCTCCCCCCAGTTCTTCACCGAGGCGGTGGCCCACGTTCCCCTCTATAATTATTCTACCATGGGTCATCTGGTAACCTATCCCTCGAATTTTGCTTAGGTCTCCTAGGATCCTTATTGTTGAGTTATCTCCTCTCTTCTCCTCTACTTCGAAGATCTCGCCGAGCTTCCTCACCTTATTCCCTTCCCAAACCTTTAAGGATCTTATATCCTCAACCGTCTTTCCTTCGAAGATGTCCTGTGAGATGCATCTTGCTTCAACGGGAACCTTTAAGGTACGTTTCAATCTTAGAATGATCAATCTGCTTACACGCCTGCCTTAACGTGGATAGGGCTTGAATTTATCAGGTAAGATTCAGGTATCATATAATTCTCGAACTCTACAGTATAGTATTCTCTAAATTTCCTCTTCAATTCATCGGTTACATTAATCTTGTACCTTGAGGATTCAGGTTTAACCCAGAAGATCCTTCCATCAACCGACTTCACTATCTCTCCGTCTCTGACAACTATCTCTCCCCCCTTCAATGTATATTTAGCTCTTTCGAAGGCTCTCCTAACATCTTTATAATTCCTTGATGGATCTACCTCTTTAGGGTTGATGTTATAGATTGAGATGTCTGCTTCTGCTCCTATGCCTAGATGCCCTTTACTTCTCAAACCTAAAACTTTTGATTGTCCAGCCCTTGTTATAATGGCTATCTCAAAGAATGTGTATTCGCGGTCTATGCTTCCTAGAAGGCTTCTCCTCTTAGCCTTCTCATTGATTCGATCCATAATCTTCTCTCTTGCCTTCTTACTCATCAACCATGAGATTATCCTTGGATATGTTGTGAATGGAGCGGCGTTTGGATGATCCGTTGTCAAGAAGACTCTCCATGGATCTCTTATTAGAAGGGCTAGCTCAAGTCCAATAGACCATTGTATAGCATGGACGTAGCTCCTTCTGCGATAGCGGAAAGGAACTATCCCGGCGCCCGTCTCCGTCTCAACATCTCCATTAACCCATTTATTACCGCTAAGCTGGTGTAGTATGTACTGGAAGGGCCCGTCAGCCGTCATGGTTGTTGTATCTGTAAAGACAACCTGTCCAATATCTATGCTTACATGGCTGTGATCGTTAACGTATTCAGCGATTTCTTCTGATCCCGACCTCAGGCTGCTCCAGTCTCTTCCTTTGAAGGAGCTGAACTGGCAATGGGTTACATGTATTATCGGCCTATCCTCCTCCTTAAACTCCTCAACACATCTCATGGTTTCCAATGTTGTAATATAATTTCCAGGCTTCCCAAGATTGTTTGTGTGGATATGGATTGAATGTGGCAGATTAAGCATCTTATTAACTCTACATAATCCACGTATAATATCTCTTGGGGTGATATTGAAGTATGGGACTGGATCATCTATGTCTCTTACGTTCCCGCCGAAACCCCAAGATTCTATGCCGCCTGGATTAACTATCTTTATAGCGTATCCCTTAGTCGCCGTCATTATCCATGATACAAATGCGGCGCACTCCTCAATCTTATCATCCCTTAAATATTCAAGGACAAACCAGCTGTCACCTAACAGTGGAAAGGCTGCTTTATCTAGTATCGGCGTGTCCTCAAGTTCCTCATGTGTATGTCTGGCGAGTAAGGGGGGCATAGACGGCGTTATGGCGGTGGTATAACCCATCCTTGCATATCGATACCCAGTTATAAAGGTTGATGGTATTGATCGGCCTACACCTGAACGTGTAATGGCGGTCTTCACCTCTACATCCAGATAGTGATCCTCAGGTCTCAGCAGTCGACCAGTATTCACCTCTGCACCGGCTATATGTGTGTGGATGTCAACTCCTCCAGGCATAACAATCATTCCAGAAGCATCTATAACTTCAGCTTCTCCGTTGACATCATCAACTATCCTTCCATCCTCTACGAATATATCCATCCTCTCTCCGTCGATATTATTCAATGGATCGAAAACGTAACCGTTCTTAATGATTAAACGCTTACCCGTGCCGCATCCCCCTAACAGAAACTCCTAAATGACCATCATGTCCCAGATAAGTTCACATCTAACTCCTCAAATTTATACTTTACCGATGGATGGGCTATTATGTCTCTTCCTATATTCATCCCCCTCATAATCTGTTGATGAACCTTGAAATCTATACTATTATTAGAAGAGCGGTGAATGAGGTATTTCATGCATTATGTAAGTTTAACTCTCCTTTAGATGATGCCGGTGGAAAATTCCCCCCTCCGGAGGAGATGAGCCCGTAACTTATTTATATCTGGCTCCTTACAGATATTTTTGTTACCGAAAGGTAGCTCGGGCTGGACTGTCCGGAGTCACATTTGTGGATATCCGGCGGTTCTGCTTGGAAGCTGAGGGAGCCGCCGGGTAAGTATTTGATGGTTGAAGCAGTAAGCTCCATACATGAGCATAGTGTGGTTCATGCAGAATTACCTCCATACATATGGATGGGATGTTATGGGTGAAGATTTTATTATTGAAGCTGAAGGCGTTACGAAGAGGTTTGGCAAGGTTATCGCATTGAATAATGTGAATCTAAAGGTGCCCAGTGGAGTAGTTGGGTTGATAGGGCCTAATGGCGCTGGCAAGACAACTCTCATAAACATAATTATTGGGCTGGTTAAGCCTACTAGGGGCAGAGTCTCAGTCTTTGGTTGTGACAGCTGGAAGGAGAGATCTAAGGTGCTACGTGTGATTGGCGTCCTGCATGAGGGAGCACCATACCCGACTGTTCTTACGGCTATCAAATTCTTAGAGTATGTCGCAAGAATTAAGGGGCTAGCTGAGCCGAAGGTTGAAGCAGACATGGCCATCAAGAAGGTTGGTCTCGGATGGGCTAGAAATAGGAAGATCGCAACCTTCTCCACCGGGATGATGCAGAGGCTTGGTCTGGCGCAGGCCATTATTGGAAGACCTAGACTGGTGATACTCGACGAGCCTACATCAAATCTAGATCCAATAGGTAGAGTTAACCTCCTAAACCTTATCCATCAGATGAATAGAGAGGAGGGAATAAGCTTCTTAATATCAACCCACATCCTCCCAGAACTTGAGAGGATAGCTGATTACGCGATATTTATGCATGAGGGACATGTACTTGAAAGCGGAAGCCTAGACGAACTCGTTAAGAAACATCTAAATTATGATTTTTCCATATGGACGCAACATCCCGAAAGGCTTGCTGAAGCATTACATAGCAAAGATTATGTGAAGCAGGTGAATGTTAAAGATGGAGCAGTCCTTGTAAATGTTGAGGACAGATTAAGATTCGCAATGAATCTTCCAGTAATAGCGGCTGAGCATAACTTGCCATTAATAGAGATTAGACAGTCCAGGAGGAATCTTGAAGAAGTCTTCATGGCTCTACTCGGTGATGAAGATGCTGGAAACGCTTATGAAGCTTGAGTTTGAGGATACTTGGAGGTGGCCTCTTCTCGAGATAACAGTCATCGTAACGATACTCACAAACCTCTCCAATCCACAGGCAGCCTTAAGCTACGGAGCAAGGCTCTTCTACCTATACTTCTATATGCTTATGTTTACATCCATAATATTCGCGAAGACATTCGCAGCATCCATAGAGAAAGGAAACATAAAGCTCCTGCTCTCATATCCGGTTGAAAGGAGATACATCTTCACAGCGAAATTCCTCCTCTCATTCCTGATTTTATACACGGCTTTTTTCTCTTCATATCTTGCTTCCATGATGCTGGGTGGAGGTCACACAAGTATGGAGTGGGAGGTAACCCTAAATGCGGTTGGAGTTACGCTCTTCCTACTACTCCTTTACCAATGCTCAGTAGCTACATTAATCTCGATAGCTACTTCAAGGGGGATGCTAGCTGCCATAATATCCATACTTGCCCTCTGGCGTTGGGGAGCGCCAGTCTGGTTCCTCTCACCTGATAATAGCTCAGTTGTCCTCTTTAGATACCTCTCAGGAGCTGACGTTTCTATAGTAGATGCAGGCCTAGCCTTAATAACACTCCTTCTAATTCCATTAACTGTCCTATCCATAGCCTATCTACTCTTCTGCAGGGTGATGGAATTTGACTAATGAGCATCTCAGAAGAGTGGGGTCAATACTTCTAGCGATTACACTGGCAATGACTATAGTTACATACGCAAGAAGCGGGAGAGAAACGGTTTATGCAGTGCAAAGGATAAAGGAGAAGCCGGGTCCTGTAAGGCTACTGGAGAAATTATGGCTAGCTCCGAAAAGATATTACATTCGCCTCACAATTGTCGGAGGTACAGTAACGATAAATATAACATCTGAAAAGGTTAGGATCATCTCAATAACAGCCAAAAACATGGATACATTCGAGTACTTTACAGCTCCAACTAGAGGCCCCTACCTACTAAGATTAGATGGATATGCAGGCTCAATGTTAATAGAGATCACGGGCTTCGGACCTGAAAAGGATCTAGTCTACGTAACAGGCTTCATGGCCCTTATCGGAGCAACAATAACTTTATGGAGCTACGTCTCATACCACCTCAAGAGTAAGAAGAGCCAACGAGAAAAATAATAAACAGAGCCGCTGTCGACGATCTCTGCTTTATAGCATCCTCTTTTAAGAGAGTTACGTTTTAGGAGCGCCCTCTACAAACTGGGAGGTTATCAGATAGTGAATTCAGGAAAGGCTCTGATGCTGGCTGTCATCGCCCAGTAATGAACGCTGAGCATACATTGAAGAAGGCTTGCTATGCCTGAATAGGCTGCTGATCCCGGTTGATAAGGGTTCATGATGCTTGATACCCCAAGAAGTCTAGGCCTAAAGTTGGAGTACATCAAAAATGGAATGGAAAGATGGTTCTGCAACAACTTAAGAATGTGCCGAATCATAAAAAGGACCAACATCACAACTTTTCTCAACACTTTTCAGTATATGTCAACAAAAAATTTATATGTGCTGATAACTTAATTTCCATTTGGGGAAAGGGGAGATATGAAACTTAAATATCTGACGTTAACAGTTATGATGGTGCTATCAATTTACATATTATTAGTTTCAGCCCTTACCGATATCGTTGAGAAGACCGGCTCTTCAAACGCCGCTGTCCAATGCAGAGGTTTGGACGCAAGCACGCGGCGATTATAATGCAGGAGCAGACCGTTACTATTATGGTAGAGCATCAGGCAGAAGATCATGGTCAGGTCTGGTTGAGCCAATTGGCAGTCTTAAGATATACTTTACGTTTTATAAGGTGGCGGGCGGCATCGTTTCTGGAATATACCTTGCGCCCGGGGGATAATGATGTTACATACTATACGGATGAAACAAATGTTTTAAAGGTGGAATCGAAGACTGAGAGTGACTTTAATGATCATATTCTTGGCCCTATCACCCTTGAGACTGATATAGCGGTGGTAAGCCGATTTTACCCCTAAAAACTAGCTATCTTTAGTTGGGCTTCGCCATGAGGCAGTCCATAGGTATAGCTCTCCTATTTACGATGCTACTATCTATTCTACATTCTAGCTTTTTAGGTAACCAACTATTATTTATTCAAGTTCGTTCTGAGGAATATGTTCCACCTCACTGGCTTAAGAAGGGTGTATATGCAAAGTATAGAATTAAGGATTTGATGGATATACTATTTATTAATGGTACATGGTTGAGTTTACAGAGACGTTTTGATGTTTACACGGCTGATCGCGCTTGGTTAAGATGGTCCATAGAAGAGGTTAATGGGAGCCGGGCTCTTGTTAAGGTTACTCTAGTCTATGAGGTTAAAGATAGGACTTTTGAGTTGTCTGGATATGTATCTGTTGATATCTATACTAGGGAGGTCTTCCTGCTTAATGGGTCGAGGGTTGGTGTAACAGCGGTTTGGTGTCCACCGAATATGCTTGCTGAGGGTATCAGATTTAGAGCTGGTGAGATCTTGAATGAGAAGAGTGTTAGAGGCGTTCTAAGTAAGGGCAGTATAAGATTACCTGACGGCTTTTTCCATCCGGCATACACCTATAGTATGGACGACACGGATGAGGAAGGCATATTCATTATAGATCTGAGGGGTAATGTAACGAGGGGCATGAAGGGAAAGAATTGGGAGGTCATAGATATTAGAGAGGATCCAAAGACAAATCAGACTAGGGTTATAGTTCGCCTATATCTTGACGGTGAGAGTACAGTGATAAGTATGGATCCAGGAGCTAAACTTCTTAGGACCAGGCCTAACTACTACTATGAACCTTACGTATTTGATGTCCGTTCAGGCTTGTTAATAGAGAGTTTCATGAGGGATGCTATTCTACTTGCGATAGATGTGTATAGGATATCGGCTGGGAGGATTAGTATTGAGGAGACTAATGTAGAGTTGAGTCCGTTGCCATTCAGTATTGTCCTCCTGTACTTCATGAGGAGATGGTCTCTTCCAATAGTATCCATCCTAATCGTAGCTATCTTAATGGTTGCCTATGTTAGGAGAAGAAGGAGATCAAAGGTGAGCATGGGATGACGCGGTTCTTGACTTTCTTTTTGATGGAGTTTCGGAGGATATGTGGATATAGGAGGCATCTAATAATCTTCGGCGTGTATATTGTTGCTGTGGCCTCTTATCTTCAGAGGACATGGACATACGTCTCATTCCATGGAACAGGCGGGTGGATCATAAATTTCATAAAGGATCCAGGTTTTCTACAGGCCTTCGATATCATAGTGTCTCAGCCGATCGGTCTTCTAGCGTCCCTGACTGGTTTGGCTCTGGGATTCGATTCTCTTATAGGAGGCTCTACGGGAACACTGAAGAGAAGGATTGGAAAGGTTATTTTTGTGTTTGGGAGGGCCCTGAGCTCCTTAGCATTTATATCATTGTCTATAGGCGGTGCTGCGGCGCTGTCTGCCCTCTTAACGATGATGTATACTGGGCTGCAGCCTTTAGAGGGGGATGTATGGAGCATTGCAGCGTGGATTCTATCTACGATCCTATACTCCCTACTCTATTATTCTATCTCTATGCTGATATCGGCCGTGTCAGGGAGTATCCTCCAGAGTTTCACGTTAAGTCTTGTAGTGTGGATACTCTTTAACAGTATGATACCATATGTTCTTGCACCTATGATTGCGGAGGCAACTGTTGGGCCTGCTCCAACTCCAAGATTTATGTGGCCGGAGAGATTTGAGAGGTGGATCTCAAGGTTCACCGAGACTGAGAGATTTATCAGCATGCTGTCTCCGGCATATCATTACTCTTTTTCATCAAAGGTTCTTCTACAAGGGGTTACTTCAAGACTTATCAAAGGTTCATTCATGGTTATACAGATGGAACGGCTGCCTATCCCGGAGGCTCTAAGCATATGCTGGGTTAACTTAAGTGTTATATTGGCTATTACCCTCTCCATGTTCACTTTAACAGTTATAATCTTTAAGAGGCAGAAGTATAATTAAGTTCTTTATAGAAGGAGATGACGTCTTCATTTAAGGCTCCCTACTCTCTCTCGTTGAAATTTTATCGATAAATCTGTTCCTTCTGTGGGCTCTAACTTTTTTGCTGTATTCTTCTCGGAGCCTCTGAGACTTTGGTGTCTGTTAGTATGTC
>WAQA01000007.1 GCA_015520475.1 Candidatus Bathyarchaeota archaeon
CTGGCAGATGTAACCGATAGGCGTAAAGCCTCCGGGTGAACGCTGGAACCTCGGCAACGCCTCCACAAGAGCTCGGATGCCAAGATGGTGGAAGCCCACACATACGCGTGGGGAGGAGGTCACCTGAAACCGCTATAATATCAGTTCATTATCAGTACTAAGCCGAAGGGTGTGAATAAGGATGTGGATCTAGCCTGGGGCTCTAAACCACAGAAAGCGCTCTTTACTTGTCGGTTTGTCCCGATTCGAGAGGGGATGAAAAGGCTGAAATTCACATCCTTCTCTCCATATCTTCACATGTTAAAAGTTTCTTTTTAACATAATGTTTTAGCCTCAGAAATTCTCGGTGAGCATGCTCGAAGAACATTTTATATGATGGGCAGAAGTAGTTGCTGTTCATAGAGTTAATGTTCCAGTGTCTTGGGCAGCCTCCCCTGCAGTATTGGAGCCATGGGCAGCCTCTACACCTGATGGATAGCCTTTCCTTCATCTTCTTGAACTTAGTAAATTTTTTGTTTGTAATGATCTCCTCTAATGGTTGTTCCATCAGATTGCCTAAGAGCCATTCTGGATCTACATGGAAGTCACAGGGGTATACGTCTCCATTATACTCTACAACAACGTAACCTCCACATTCACGGCTATATGTGCAGATTGGTGATTGGCCATAGACGTATGAGATTAGGATTGCTTCGAAGTCTCTAATGTAAATCTTTGGGATGCCATCCCGGATCCATTCGTCGAAGACTGTGCAGAGGAAACGTCCATACTCCTCCGGAGTAATGGAGTAATCGGCAGTGCTGCCCTTAACTGGATCCTTCTCCACGCATGGGATGAACTGCAGGTAATGGAAGCCCTCCTTTAAGAGGAAGCTGTAGAGTCTCCTCGGATACTTAACGTTCCAGTTGTTCAGGAGAACCAATATGTTAAAGTCCACATTGTAACGTTTAAGCCATTGAATGCCATTCATCACTCGATCATAGGATGGATTCCCAATAGGATCCCTCCTGTACAGGTCATGGAGGCTCTTCGGCCCATCAAGACTGACTCCAACCAGGAAATTGTAGGCTTTAAAGAATCGGGCCCACTCCTCATTTATCAATGTGCCATTAGTCTGAATGTTATTATCCACTCTTTGACCAGGTACCTGGAAGAGTGACTGATACTTAACAACATTCCTGTAAAAGTTTAATCCGGCCAGTAACGGTTCGCCTCCCTGCCAACAGAATGATACTTGATCCAGTGAGAGAGACATCAACTGCGCGATCAATTCGCGGAGCACCCTGTCACTCATCCGGTGAAACTCCGTTCCAGGATAGAGTGTTGATTTAGGAAGATAGAAACAGTACTTACACGCTAAATTACAATGGAAAGATACGGGCTTAACAAGTACACTCATTATCTGCGGGGTGCCGCGGCTTAGCTGCTCATAACCGAATTGATCCATAGCGGCGATTCTCCCCTCTCCATCAGAGGCATAAAATCCATAATGACTTAAATAGGTTAAGGAGGAAGAATGAAGCCTTCTTTAAACGTCAACCTTTAAAAGTTGGATGGAAGAAAGAATCTTTCATGGGTGTTGATATTGGTTCTTCCAGCCAAGATCTTCGAGATAAAAGAGAGGACGGATCTAGGATTAATTGCCTGGAAACTTAAGAATTACCGTGAAGAGGAGACTTACAGGACGATAGGTGGAGAAACAACGAAGCTTACAACAGAAATCCTCGATTTAGAGTTGGAAGGAGACTTGTTATCCGGAATCTTCAGCATGGACTTTATACGTAAACGGGAATATAAACGTAGGATTGTTGAGTTTCCAGTTACGGAGGAAGCACCATTCTGGATTAAACAGTTCGGGGAGAGAGTGTTCCTTACCGTGTTAGCTCCATCAGTGGCTCGTGGAGTAAAGAAGCTACTAACAAATTATGTAGCGAATAGACTCAGTAAAATATTATTTATTAGGCCGGATGCTATTGTTGAGGTGAGAATACCTCATGAGAGGCTTAGGGAACTCCACGAGTCTAACCCGCAAGCAACGAAGCTCATATGGTTTGATCAAGTTGATATTCCAGGAATAGAGAAGCTCTGTTTAGCTGGTTCAGACCTTGCTGACACAGAACTCTACCACAACTATCTTGAACATGGGAAGATATGGTATGTTGTCTTCGAAGTTCAGAAACGTGGAATAGTAGTCGGCATCACAAGGAACTGTGTAGTAACATTATTCAGTAAGAGTACGATAGGAGAATTTAGAAATTATATACTGGAGGATCTCCTATCCCTTATAGAATAGTAGTGATCCAGTGTAATATGTAATAACGCTTCTTAGTTTATTGATCCTTTACCAGCCTCTCCGTCACCGTGATCCGACGCTATAACCTTAAGCTCCTCTATTATCCCATCCAGTATCCTCTTAGATGTTAAAGTTACGTGGTGATGATTGAGAGGAGCATTAATAGTCTCCTTACATTCCTCTTCCTGATCCTGAGATTCTACCCTTCAACTCTCCGGATGTATCGCGGAGGAATCACGCCGCATAAATAAACCTTCTCTGTAGCCTTATAGAATTTTACACCGTCCCGTCTAGCAGCGTCAGCATTGATCTCCAAAATAACTGGCCGCCTAGTCCTTCTATATCCTACCTCCCTAGCTACGTCGACGGTCGGTGATAGATGAACCCATCGTCTACCCATAGGTTTCAGTCCTTCCTTCAGAATCTTTAACGCTGCATTCGGTGTTGTCCCATGATAATATACCCTATTATCCCTGTCCTCTTCTAATCTGAGGTTCACGGGGATTGAGTGTCCATATAGAGCCCTAATCTTATTATCCACTATCTCGAACCTCCCCTTATCGTCGCCCCTAACTATCTCAGTGATGAGTCTCCTATCAACAGGAAAATGCTCCCTGATCTTCTCTAATAACTCATCTAGACTAACAAAGCCATACTCGTCCATCCTTAAGTTTTCAGGGTTATGTCTGAGGAGATAGCTCATGTACTTGCTGATTCTAACCCTTAAGTTACCCTTCAACCTTGAAATATCCATGGGATAATCCTCCACAACCATGTGAACCTAAGAAGATTCAGCGATGACCGAGTCTAGCCATCCTATACGATTAAGAGTAGATAGGCGGGAAATATTTAAATCGAACGTGCCTGAAGATAAGGCAATAAAGAAATATTATTGCTTTATGAAGCGGATAGCGGATTCTCTGGATGATCCATATGAGAACAATATTATATCTGCTGATATACACTTACATATCCACGATCCTACTATTAATAATCCTAATAGCAGCGTATCTCAAGGATGTTAGAGGTTTGTGGCCTCCGCATTCAAGGAGAACGATGATCCTCGGCTGGCTATTTTATAGTTCAACCTATCTGGCTGCTCTCCTAACCAGCCTCTTCGAGGCCCCCCTCCCCTTAGAGCCGGTAACGCGGAGAATTATAGGTCTCTCTTTATTGCTGATAGGATCCTCCATAATACTCTGGGCGTTCAAAGCGTTTAGATATACAAGGAGAGTTGTAGGTGAGAGAATCGACCGTCTGATTAGGTCAGGCCCATACAGATACGTTAGAAATCCACAGTATGTTGGGTCAGTTGCTATCTTAGCCGGAATATCATTAATACAGAACTCAATACATCTATTAGTCTTCACATTGCTTCAGGCAGCATCATTCCATCTCTTAGCCCTTCTAGAGGAGAGGGAGTTAACGGAACGATTCGGCAGTGAATATATCAAATATAAAAGTGAAACGCCTAGATACATACCTAAATTAAGGTTTAGGAGGAAGTAGAATATCTTAGAGAAGAATTGCAATTTAGGGCTGAGGATTAGATTGTTGGGAGATGAAGGAGATCCTGAGGGAAAGGATGAGATTCCAATATCCACATTTGTATACTTGGAGAAGAGGCTTGAATTTTTAAGGAGGCTCAGAGAGGCGGGGTATGGGGTTAGAATGCATGCCTATGAATATTACGTCTGGAAGAGAGGATTTGTATGTCTAATATCCATACAACCCTATCTCGGCAGAGCCTACATATATGAGATTCGATGGAACAGAAGAGAATCTGAGGAGGCTGCTCGAAGAGCTGCGGAGATACTGAAAGGGATGGACAAGAAACTATCCATCAAAATAATTATTTAATGCTGGAATGGGGTGGATGGAGAATCCCTGCTGAGAGAGGCTTTCCAGGCTTATCACACCCATACACTAGAAGGCCTAAACGCAAATAGTTGCTTGTGTATCCTCTATTTATAACATCTCTGCTTGAAGCTTCTTATTGAGGCTGCTCTCAACGCAAAGCCTCTCAGAGATCTCTTATCCAGCAGATGCATAACCTCCCCTACTGGAACAGTTATCTAAAGCATCTTTCCTGCTGCATCTCTATGTGGAGTCTCAGCCAGCAGTCATCTTCTCCGTCAGGATCCCCGGCTTAAGTAACCCCTGCTGTATAACATCTAGCTCCTGTGAACCGTTGAGACACCATACCATCAAAGAACCTGTAGTCCTCAATTATATGTGGATATTTTTGAATGAAAGGTTTCCTCTACACTATATTCCAGATCTATGTAGGTATCTGTTCCCTGGAGAGTCTTCATATCCTCTAGGAAGACTTATGAACTTGGATTAATCTGATTAATAATTGTAGCTGGTGATCAATCTTTGCGTGAAGCATTACTCTACGAAGAGCTGTCCAACAATCTTGTGAGATGCAACCTCTGCGCTAGGAGATGTGTAATTAAGGATGGATCCACGGGCTTCTGCAGGGTGAGGAAGAACATCTCAGGGAAACTATACTCGCTTGTCTATGGTAAGGCATGCGCGGCAAACGTTGATCCGATAGGTAAGAAGCCTCTCTCCCACTTCCATCCAGGATCGCTGGTTATGTCGATTGCAACCGTAGGATGTAGCTTCCACTGTCAATTCTGTGATAATTGGGTGATCAGTCAAGATAGGGAAATCTCAGGTAGAAATCTCCCCCCTGAAGAGGTTGTTAGACTTGCTGAGGAGTACGGTTGCCACGGAATAAGCTACACCTACACCGAACCAACAGTCTTCTTTGAGTACGCCTATGATACAGCTGTTATAGCAAAGAAGAAGGGGCTCTTCAACACTTTCGTAACGAACGGTTACATGACGCCTGAAGCTGTTAAGTTTATAAGTCCATATCTAGACGCTGCAACCGTAGATTTTAAGGGGGGAGGAGACCCGGATTTCTATAGGAGGTTCTGCTCGGTTCCAACGGTTGAACCGATATATAAATCCTTAATGGAGATGAAGAGGTTCAATATACACATTGAGATCACAAACCTTGTAATTCCTAAGGTTGGAGACTCCATCGATAGAATCCGTAATCTAGCAACGTGGATAAGAGAGAATATAGGTGAGGACACTCCCTTCCACCTGCTAAGGTTCCATCCGAACTATAAGATGGATCATATACCTGTAACTGAACCTAGAGTTCTTGAGGAGGCATATGAAGCCTCCAGAGAAGCCGGATTAAACTATGTATACTTGGGGAATCTGCCTGGACATAAATATGAAAACACATACTGTCCAAGATGCCGGGAACTGTTAATAAAACGGTTCAGCTTCGACATTGTTAAGTGGAACATAACCGAAGACATGAAATGTCCAAGATGTGGATTAGACATTCCTATAAAGGGTAGATATCATAGGGGAGGACTAACAGTTCCCTACCCAATCATCTAGATCCTACTTAAAGATTTAGAGCTTCATCAACCCATCTCCATGGAACAAGACCATTCTCAGCCGCGTTACGTAAAACATCAACTATATCCTCCTTCCTGAATGGTTTCCAGCTCCTCCATCTGGTTGGACCGTTCCTTTCATACGCTTCTAAGACCTTCGTTCTACCATCCAGAAGCTCGGCAACAGTATAAACTCTTCTATCCAGATCCTCAGCTTTCCGATAGACTTCGTAGAGGAGATCTGGATACCGATAATCTCTCACTGCATGATGATCCAGAATGAAAGTTTCAGTTTCCGTCTCCTCCAATATACGGCATATGTTTATTATTGATCTAGCTAGGTTATAGTATGCAACTATATAGCCTAAGAGATATGTTGGGGGACCGTCCAACACTAGAATGTCAGGGTTAATCTTAACTATGAAGTCAGTTGTCTCCTTTAAGACTGGACCGTCAACATCAGATGTATACAACAGTTTCTTATCTCCATCCTGAATCGTCACCATAATTACGTATCCAAGGTTTGTTCCTTCAGTTCCATGCCAAAGTGGACTTGAAAATTCTATCTTGGTTGAACCGAGAGTGAAGGTTTTTCCATCAGCAACCCTAACATCAGCGTTCAAGCCGATTAATAGCTTGGAGGCTCGGCTCTTCTGAGACCTATTAATCATAGCGTTTGGATCCTTAATGAGAACCGTTTTTCCATCGTAGAGGCTTCTATCCGGGATATGATGATCATAGTGATAATGGGTTATAATTATAACTTCGCTGCTGGAACAAGCCTCCCTAATATCAGCTTCATATTTACGTCGAAGAAAGATTTTCTCGTCGCGTGTCAGGGGGAAAGAGCCTGTTTCAGATGCTATGCCTGGATCCACAACTATAACACAGTCTTCAGTCTCAACTTTAAAGCAGCTTGACTTAACACCTAAAGAATCGAAGGCTACAAGTTCAATCTTCATAATCATTAATAGAAGACTTTTACTAGTAGATAAAGATTGAAGGATAATTCAACAATTAACTGTCTCATGGATCCTATTCATCGGTTCCCACAGTCTCCAATGGATCAATCATCATCTCAGATATTCCGGGGAACCGTTAGATTCCGTATTGTCTGGATATATTAATTAACTACTCGCCTCTCCTCTGATCTGGAAGCTTGGAGTACGCTCCTTCAGGAGATCTATAAACCGCCAATCTCCCAACAGTTGTCCACCCCTCAACCCCCCTCCTCCTCACCTGAACAACTATAACTTCGGATCTCGGATCACTCCTACCGGACCATACAGTCACACCTAAAAAGTCCTGCTCGCTTATACGTACATAGAATCTAGCCTTAGGCTGGGAACTCAATCATAAACCTCCAAATGAACAGATGCTCTCCTCCTATATATAATTAAAGACCCTTTAAGAGAAAAAAGTTAATTTGCAGGATTCTCTTTATCCTTATCTCAACATATATGGCGTATTCTGATTGTTTGAGAGGTCTATTCTAGGAGGTTGAGAGGGTGGCTGGAGGATATGTTGGGAAGATTCTACATATTAACCTAACCGATGGAGAGGTTCATGAAGGAAGGGTAAAGGAGAGCGTTTTGAGGAGCTATATCGGTGGAAGTGGTCTGGCGGCGAGAATATTATTTGATGAGACTGGACGGAGGACGGATCCGCTTGGACCTGAGAACATCTTAATATTTATGACCGGTCCATTAACGGGTACGGAGGTTCCATTGTCTGGAAGACATGAAGTTGTGGCTAAGTCCCCGTTAACTGGAATATATGGTGAAAGTGATGTGGGTGGCAGTTGGGGGGAGGAATTGAAGAAGGCTGGATATGACGGTGTAATAGTGAGGGGGAAGGCTGAGAGGCCAGTGTATATATGGGTTAATGATGGACATGTAGAGTTGAGAAGAGCTGATCATCTATGGGGTCTAGACACTTATGAAACCGATGAAAGCATCAGACAGGAGACTGATAGGGATGCAACTGTAACTTGTATAGGGCCTGCTGGAGAGCGGCTTGCCAGGATAGCGGCTATCATGAGTGATGGTATACATGGAAGGGCGGCTGCAAGATGCGGTTTGGGAGCTGTTATGGGCTCCAAGAATCTGAAGGCGATAGCCGTTAAAGGAGAAGGCTCCGTGGAGGTTGCTAAACCGGAAGATTTGGGGAAGTCTATAAGGGAGTCTTCTCCGATGATAGTTGAGAATGCGAAGAGCCTGCATGAGTATGGAACCAGCGGTGGAATGACGCTTATAGAGTATGTTGGAGATCTACCGATAAAGAATTGGAGGGAGGGAAGCTGGCCTGAAGGGGCTGAGAAGCTTTCAGGAATCACCATGGCCTCAACGATTCTGGTAGGTCGCTATTACTGCCGGAGATGCATAATAGGCTGTGGAAGGAGGGTTAGGATTAAGGGAGGAAGATATGGAGATGTCGAGGGAGCCGGGCCTGAATATGAGACATTAGCGATGCTTGGAGCTGCATGCTTAATAGATGATTTGGAGGCTGTAGTGAAGGCAAATGATCTATGTAACCGTTACGGCTTGGACACAATCTCAACTGGAGCGGTAATCGCCTTCGCGATGGAAGCATATGAGTATGGCTTGATAACTGAGAAGGATACGGGAGGCATCAGCCTTGAATGGGGAGATCCTGAAGCCATGATCAAGATGGTTGAGATGATTGGGAGGAGGGAGGGGTTAGGCTGGCTTCTAGGAGAGGGTGTGAAGATAGCGTCGGAGAGGATAGGTGGATTCTCATCTGAATTTGCAATCCACGTTAAGGGACTTGAGCTCCCAGCCCATGATCCAAGAGCATACTACAGTCAAGGATTGTCATATGCAACATCTAATAGGGGAGCGTGCCACCTGCAGAGTCTAAGCCACATCTTCGAGAGAAACGTAACCTTACCTGATCTCGGATATCCAGAGATCCTTGAGAGACATTCGGTTAAGGGTAAGGGCGAGTTCGTTGCGAAGACACAGAATTTAATGTGTATGCTAGATTCGTTAAAGGTCTGTAAGTTCATTCTATTTGGAGGGGTGAAGCCATCCAACCTCGTCAAATGGCTTGCCTACGTTACCGGATGGAACATAAACCTTGAAGAGTTCATGAGGATTGGTGAACGCATCTACAACCTGAAGAGACTATACAATGTTAGGGAGGGATGCAGCAGAAAAGATGACACGCTACCTCCAAGAATACTTACGCATAGGAGGGGAAGCGGGGGATCACCCAATAATCTACCGCCTCTAGGGGAGATGCTATCTGACTATTACAAGTATAGAGGGTGGAATGAGATGGGTATCCCGACAAAGGAGAAATTATTGGAGCTCAATCTAGAAAGGGAAGCGGAAGACCTTGACAGGATAAAGTCAACCTTCAGTGGATGAGGGAGCATTCTAAAGTTATTCTGAATCACCTAATCATAACCAGAAGAGACGTAAACAGCGGCTACAGAAAGAGGACAGTTAACACTTCAGCTTACTCTTTAATATTTTGATGGAGTATTTAACGACCGTGTCCAGATCTCCTACGCCGTCCATTCCAGCCGATGTTGAGTGACCTCCACCCATACCGTTCATATATTCGCCTAGGGGCCTTGCAAGGTCATTCCCTAAATGTATACCGGTCTTCTTGTAGAATTCTTGGCTAGATCTCAGGCTTACCTGAACTTGATCACCCTTCTTACCTGAAACTATAGCTACATGTGCACCCAGATCTATCAAGGCTCTTGCGGCGGAGGCCTGGTAGGATCCTACATGTGAAAAGACAATTATCCAATCCTTTATACGGGTTAGTGTTAATCGCTGACCGGCCTTCAAACGGGCTATCCGCTCTGAAACATCCATCGGCAAAGTTAATAGTTGGAGTGCTTCACGTGGATTGACGCCTATCTCAACCAGGTACCCTACAGCCTTGAATGTTTCAGAGTTTGCAAGTATGAAATGTTTAGTGTCGAATGCTATTCCAAGAAAGAGGAGGGTGGCCTCTTCAAGTGATGGCTGCAAATCTAAGCACCTGAAGAAATTGAAGATTATCTCACATGTAGAGGATGAATCCTCCTTTGAGATGCAGATATCCGCTAGGCTCTCCGTCACCGGATGGCTTGCATGATGATCAATCACTATAATGGGTTTATCGGTCCTCTTTATCTCCTCGCTCCACTCACCTAACTGTTGAATGGTGTTTGTATCCAGGAGGAAGATAGCGTCTGCCGCTTCAAAATCCGGCTTAGACACCTCAACCTCAATGGAGAACCTTGACAATAGAACCTTAGATAGCTTATTCACTCCCTCTGGAGAGGCTATCTTAACATTTACTCCCTTAATCACTCGTCTGAGCAGTTTAGAGAAGACGGATGCTGAGCATAGAGCATCTGGATCAGCGTTCTGATGGCAGAGCAGCAGAATATTCTCGGCTCTAACCTCATTAAGCAAGGAAACTATCTCTTGGATTGACATTTATATTTCTCCATAGATTCATCAATAGATTTGAAGGCTGCTTTAACGGCTCCATCAACCAGCCTATTAACGTCGAAGCCCCTATGTAACGGTGAGAGAACAACTTCAACGTCGACGTTGAAGGTTAACTCTTCTTTGCCTCCCGCCTCAACCATAATATTCAAGCTTGAGATTCTACGCCAATCCATCTTTGAGAGTATATGTCTCCGCGCAGCCTCCTCTGCAAGTTCACATATCTCCTCAATCTCTTCAGTGGTTAACCTACGTGATTCACGTCCTTCCATACTCCAGCTCCATTACCTATTTTTAGTCTCACGTCGTCACAGGACTCAGATCCTTCTGAAGTTTAGTCTGCAACTCTTTAACTTGGCTTCTGAGCCTCTCCTCCTGCTTGCTAAGTACGGATATCCTTACATTAGCAAGCTCCTTTCTCTCCTTCAACTCATCAATTACCTTATCCTTCTCGGATTTTATTAGGAGCGACCCTACAGATTTATAGATGACTGTGTTGCTACCGGTCTTCTCAAGCTCATTCAATGCCTGATCTATCTCTAGCAGCTGGAGTTCTAGCTGCTGTTTCTGTGTCAGGACTGTTTGGAGGGTCTGTTGGAGCTGTTGAAGCCTTAGTAAACGCTCCTGTACAGCTGGTGGAAGCTTAGAGATTTCACTCATATCCTATCAACCCAACCAAATATTCTATCTTCTATCCTTTCTAACTAATCAAGCATTAATCACATCTACAAAATACCTTTGAAACTTAAAAATGTTGAGATGGATGGGGATGGGATCGGCCTCTTGAACTGTACTGAGAGCCCAAGTCACAGCATTAAACGTCAAAGATAAAACTTAAAAATCTAGAGGTAGATTTGAATCTTTGATCATAAACCTTCACGGGATAGGTATGGAGGAGATTTTCACCCAGGTAATTTATCAGCTTGGATCAGGGGGAGCTCTAGGCTTCATCGTCGGATACTCCGTAAAGAAAGTTGCTAAGATCCTAGCTGTTATAGCGGGGCTGTTCACTCTGGCGCTTATTCTCCTCCAGTACATAGGCTTCATAAACATACACTATGATAAGCTCCTCAAGATAGTTAATGACTTCATGAAGAATCTCGGCCAGTCATCGGATTGGATAACCCCCATCATAGCGAACCTACCTTTCGGCGGGAGCTTCATAGTTGGAGCTGCATTAGGATTCAAGATGGGATAGATTATACATCAGAGGCTTCTCTGGACGATTCCTCCAGAGGGAAGAGCTGAAAATACATTTTTATGTTCTATCTGACATAATAATATATTTGGAGGCTATTGATTAAGAGAGGTATACCCATGCCTAAAAGGAACGATCTTGAACAGAAGGCTCTCCAAATAATAATGAACAAGGGAAGAGAGGGGGTGCTCCAATCCGAGCTATGGCGTCAGATAAATGCAAGCAGTAGAGAGGGATCGAGAATATCGATTAAGCTGGAGAGTAAGGGACTCATTTACCGTGAAAGAGAACTCCATGACGGACGGTGGACATACAGGCTCTTCTCAAAGAGGGTTCCAATATCCCTAGACTCAATAATTACCTGTCCATGTCTAACATGCTCTGAGAATCAACGGTGTGAAGCATCAGGTGAGATATCACCTAACACATGCATGAAGCTTACAAAATGGATACTGGATGAGGTGCAGAAGACTAACTCATCATCCGGTGAATAATATTTTGGTAAGTGAATGGTTGAGGAGGAAGAGAGATTACTATTACAGGAAGGCGAAGAAGGAATCGTACCGTTCCAGATCCGCATATAAGCTTCTCCAAGCCATAAACAGATACAGATTTGTTGAGTTAGGGGATGTTGTTGTTGATTTAGGAGCTGCTCCAGGCGGCTGGCTGCAGGTCCTGAGAAAGATAGTTGGCGAGGAAGGATACGTTCTAGGAGTCGACATCAAAGAGATTAAGCCTCTAGGCTACAGTAACGTCTTCACAATAGTTGGAGACGTAACGGATCCAAGCATAGTAGGCAGGATCAAGGCGATTCTTCCACGTCCAGCCGACGTTGTTGTTTCAGATGTTTCACCTAATGTTTCAGGGATCTGGGAGCTGGATCATGCACGGCAGATAGAACTTGCTAAGAAATCATTGGATATAGCATGCTCAACCCTGACTGATCAAGGAAACTTCTTCGCAAAGGTATTCCAGGGGGACATGCTTAGAGATTTTATAGAGCAGGTGAAGAGGTACTTCTCTGAAGTGAGACTTATAAAGCCTAAGGCAAGTAGACCTGAAAGTGCAGAGCTGTATCTTATCGGATTAAGATATAAAGGATAGCTCCATTGAAGAGTCTGGAATGAACCGTTAAGGATAAAGATGGATCGCATATACTCATTATTAACTCTCATTCTCAAATAGGCTTCTTACCCCTTAAACATCGACGTTGAAGAGGTTATGGAAGCCGCTTCTGCCTGTATCTGAAGCGGTGTTTATGACCGGCTCGTATAATCCTCCGCCAAGACAGGATATACTATCTATTGAACGGTCTCAAAAGCTTGGTAGATCCCAGAGATTATGTAGATGCTGATAGACGCTGAACTAGAACCATCCCTAAATAAAGGGAATCAAGGCGATAATGGAGATATCCCTCAGTTCTCCTAGGGGGGTTAAGAGAGATACCTAAACAATATAAGAGGAGAGGCTATATCAAGATTAGAAGGGGGGAAAGTATTCTTGAAGAAAGTTGGTTTCGGCATAATAGGATGCGGAGGAATATCTAACCTCTTTCACATACCTGAACTTGAAGAGATCGATGAGGCTGATATAGTAGCTGTTACTGACTTAAATTCTGAGAGGGCTAGGATAACTGCTGAACGATTTGGAATCAAAACATGGTATACAGACTACTTAGAGATGCTTAGAAGGGACGATATAGATGCTGTTATAGTGGCTACTCCACATCCAACCCATGCAAGGATTACTGTTGACGCGTTGGAGGCTGGAAAGCATGTTCTTATACAGAAGCCTATGTGTACGGATGTTAAAGATGCAGATGCAATATTGGATGCTGCGAAGAGGAATAGCCACCTTAAGGTTATGGTCCTACCATTCATATACTTTGACACGCCAGCCTTCAATTATGTGAAGGAATTGATAGAGAATGGAGATTTAGGGAGGATATGTATTGTTAGGGTTAGATATGCGCATGGCGGGCCGGAAGGCTATCAGATGAAGGTGGCGCAGATGTTCAATGAAGAGACTAGCTGCTGGTTCTTCGATCAAGAGAAGGCTCACGGCGGGGTCATATTAGATTTAGGAGTCTACGCGGTCACTCAGCTCATACAATTACTTGGGAGGGTTGAGGAGGTTTCAGCATTCACGGCTACGCTTAGCAAGCCAACTGCACTGGAGGATAACGCAGTTATGATCCTAAAGATGAGAGATGGATCCCTTGCAACCGTAGAGACTAGCTGGACTCAGACATCATCTCTTGAGGGAACAGCCATATACGGAACTGAAGGAACAGCATACATAAACTTCTTTGAGAAGAATGTTATGGTTCGTAGATGTGTGGATTCCAACTGGAGATCCCCTAACCTAGCGGTTGAGAAGGAGCCCCAACATACCCATCGATACTTTGTTAAGTGTATAATGGAGGATCTGGAGCCTATAGGAACGGTTGAGAAGGGAAGGCATGTAATAGAAGTCTTGGAAGCAGCATATGAATCGGCGAGGACGGGAAAGGTGATAAGGTTAGGTTAGATGCAAGCGCCTAAGCTCTTCATAGATAATGGAGGGATGTGGATAAAGCGTTATTCAATATGGCAGGTTCTTCTCTTCCTTTGGAGATCATCTCTACGTTGCATCTTTTCTCAGAATCGGCGCTGATACACATCAGATCCAAAAAGGGATGTATAACGGAGGATACCGTCTACGTAATTCTCGAAAACCTATTTATACGTAAGTTGGAATCTCCCTTACTTAATATCTTAGGTTGGATGCTGTTGGGATTGTCTCGGTGATATGTATGGTTGAGGATGAGAATCCTAATCTGCTCTTCATCTTCACGGATGAGCAGCGGGCTGATACGATGGCTGCGTATGGAAACGATCGTATAGAGGTTCCAAATCTCAATCGATTAGCAAGTGAAGGAATAGTTTTTGAGAGGGCATATGTTACCCAGCCGATCTGCACTCCAAGCCGGGCTTCAATAATGACTGGTTTATACCCGCATACGACTGGTTGTATACGAAATAATATCCCCCTACCTGAGAATGTACGTACATTACCTGAATTAGCCGACTTCAGCAATTATAGGAAATGTTATATTGGTAAATGGCATCTGGGTGATGAGATATTCTGTCAGCATGGATTCGATGAGTGGATAAGCACAGAGGATATGTACCGTCCATATTATAGGCCTGGCCGTAACCGTTATGAGCACAGCTCATATCATAAATGGCTTGTCAAGAACGGCTTCAAACCTCCAGAGACGACTGAGGACGGCTTCAGCTTCTTCCCTCGGAGCTGGACTGCACGTCTACCTGAAGAGTTCTGTAAGCCATCCTTTGAGGCGCAGGAGGCATCCCGCTTTATAAGAGAGAACAGTGATAGACCATTCATACTTTACGTGAACTTTTTGGAGCCTCACATGCCCTTCTTTGGTCCACGGGATAACCAGTATGATCCAGATGATGTTATCCTCCCAAAGAATTTCCATCTGCTGCCGAAGGAGGATCAACCGTTAAAGGCGAGGTTAATGGTGAAGGAGAAAATATGGTATGAACGGTTGATAGGTACCCGTAATCCAACCGAGGATGACTGGCGGCGATTAATAGCTAGGTATTGGGGACTCATCAGCCAAGTTGACACGGCTATAGGTAGGATACTTGACACTTTGAGGGAGTGCGGCCTCGAGAAGAATACGATAGTTGTCTTCACGAGTGATCATGGGGATATGATGGGAAGCCATCAGCTGATCCATAAAGGTTTCCAGTTTGAGGAGGCTGTCCGTGTACCCTTGATAATTAAGATTCCGGGTCATCCGAGATCTGGGTCGGTGATAAAGGATCCTGTAAGCCAAGTTGATCTTGTACCTACACTTCTGGATTATCTGGGGAAGCCTATCCCTGAGGGACTTGAAGGTTATAGTTGGAGGCCCATGCTTGACGGTGAAGGAGAGATTGTTGAGAAGGACGTGTTTATAGAGTGGTTCCCTGAAGGTAGAAGTAACGAGGTTGATCATCCTATCCGTACAATAATAACAAGTGACGGTTGGAAGTATAATTGGAGCGCTTATGGCCAGCATGAACTCTATAATCTCAATGAGGATCCCCTTGAATCAACAAATCTTATCCGTCGGAGCGAGTATCGTCCATTGGTGAGGGAGCTTGAGAGGCGTTTAAAGGCTTGGCAGCTCCGCACAAAATATTCTATCCCGCCTGACATTTAATCTATGCTTGGATACTGGTATCTTGGCCATGTTTAATCGTTATGTGCAGTCCAGCCTATGAAGGGTCCTGTCCGTCAGGTTGATCCTTCATCTGTATCTATTGGAACCATTGTGTACTTGACCTGTTGTATTCCTCTCATTGCCCTTATCCTACTTATGAAGTTCAGTATATCCTCCGCTTCCCCCTCTGTTATGAATATCTCTAGGCAATAATCTCTTCCCAGATGAATATGCATGTTGCCTGAGACGATGTTGTCATATTCATGTCTAAGCCTCATCAGCCTCTCATCTGCGCCGTGCCTCTCATGTTTTGATATTGCCGTGATAGTTGCAGTAACCCTCCTCTGTAGACGGTTAAATTCAAATTCGGAGAGGGAGTCTCTTATGATGTCTCTGATGGCTTCTGAGCGGCTGGAGTATCCCCTCTCACGTATAAACTCATCTATCCTCTTTAATAGGCTTCTTGTGAGAGAGATGCTTATAATGGTCATTTCCAGTCACATAATAACATAACAAAATAAATTAATAAATTTTATTAATTTGGCTCCGTTATTTAGCACTAAATTAATAAATGGGCGGTTAATAGAAAACTTAGAACGTAGTGAGGCTTCATGGATGCCTGAGCAGCATGATGGATGCGGAAGGGAATGCACTATATGCGATGAGGAGAGAGAGTCCCAGCCAAGAATATGGGCTGGAAGAAAGATCCTCCTAATATCCATATCCGCCGCGCTTCTCCTCACCGGATTAATATTTGAGTTTATCCTAAAGAGGAGGTTTGAGGCTGAGATACTCTTCATATCCACTGCGGTGATATCTGGATATGAGATAGCTAGGGAAGGCCTCTCCTCACTCCTCTTCAGGAGAAGGTTAAGCATAGACTTCCTAATCACGATAGCTGCTGTAGGCAGCTTCTTTATAGGTCATGGAGAGGAAGGCGCCTCAGTGGTCTTCCTCTTCTATATAGCTGAGTTCCTTGAAGAGTACGCTGCTGAGAGGGCGAGGAGATCAATAGCCTCCCTAATGGAGCTGGCTCCTGAAGAAGCAACCGTGAAGAGGGAAGGCAGAGAAGTTAAGGTTCCAGTCCAGGAAGTTGATGTAGGAGAGACCGTTATTGTTAGGCCTGGAGAGAAGATCCCCTTGGATGGGGAGGTTATAAGGGGGATCTCAAGCGTTAATCAGGCCCCTATAACCGGTGAATCTACACCAGTGACGAAGCAGGTAGGCGACGTCGTCTACGCTGGAACAATAAATAATGAAGGCTTCCTCGAGATTAGGGTTACAAAGAGATCCAGTGAAACCCTCCTCTCAAAAATCGTTAAGCTTGTTGAGGAAGCCCAGAAGATGAAGTCCCCAACCGAACGTTTCATAGACAGATTCTCAAAATACTATACTCCATCAGTTATATTCTTGGCGGTATGTGTAGCAACCATCCCAACATTTGTATTTGGCATGCCCTTCAAGGAGTGGTTCTATAGGGCATTGGTCCTCCTGGTAGTCTCATGTCCATGTGCACTGGCCATATCAACCCCTGTAGCAATGGTTTCAGGGATAACAAGCGCCGCTAAGAATGGTGTCCTAATAAAGGGCAGCACATACGTGGAAGAGATCAATAAAGTGAGGGTCTTCGCATTTGATAAGACTGGAACATTAACTGAGGGTAGACTGGAAGTAACTGACATCATATCTCTGGGCCATCCCGAGGATGATATCCTCCGCATAGCAGCCTCACTTGAAGCCCTATCTGAACATCCAATAGCTAAGGCGATAACCGAGAAGGCAAAGGAGAAGGGAGTCAAATTAATGATGGTTGATAACTTTAAGGCTATAGCCGGTAAGGGAGTAACCGGGGAGATTGGAGGCGTCCCATACTATGTTGGTAGCAGGAGACTCTTCGAAGAGTTGTCAGCCGACTTCCCAGACAAGGAAGCCAGACTATTAGAGAATGAAGGTAAAACCGTAATCTTCGTTGGAAATCAAGGAAAAGTTATCGGGTTAATCGCCGTTATGGATAGAATCCGAGATACAACGGTTCTGACGATGAATGAGCTGAGAAGGAGGGGTGTGAAGACCATCATGATCACTGGAGACAATGAACGAACAGCCAGAGCAATAGCTGAGAAGATAGGCATAGCAGAGTACCATGCTGAACTATTACCTGAAGACAAAGTGAACATAATAGCGAAGTTATCAGATAAGTATGGATATGTTGCTATGGTTGGAGATGGAGTTAATGATGCCCCAGCACTTGCTAGAGCCAACGTTGGAATAGCGATGGGAGCGATCGGCAGCGACGTCTCCTTAGAAACAGCTGACATAGCCCTAATGCAAGACGACCTCTCAAAACTTCCATACCTAATAGAGCTAAGCGGGAAGACCCTTGAGATAGTTAAAGAGAACGTCATAGCCTCAATCCTGATCAAGGGAAGCTTCGCCGTACTCGCATTCCCAGGCCTTATAACATTATGGCTCGCGGTAGCCGTGGGGGATATGGGTCTCTCATTAGCCGTAATACTCAACGCGATGCGTCTATCACTGATAAAATCCTCCATTCCACAAACTAAAGATTGAGACGATGAATCTGATAAATAATATTCTCTACCTCTGCACAATAGTGCTCTCAACATTTGGATTATACATCCTATATGAGACTAAGAAGGCTTATGAGAGGGAGAATCCTCTCCCCTTAAACATTTCACTTGGATGGTGGATCCTGGACATAGCATGGACACTCACAATCCTCCTATCAGCATACTTTAATGTCTGGCAGTTAAAGATTGATGAGAAGGTTATGTTTATAGGTGGCTTGGCCATGCTGACGTCTGGAACCGCACTGTTACTGGCAGGCGTAGCCGAGTTCCACTCAATAAATAGGCTGTCTGGACTGGAAGTCTCAAAGCTAATAACCACAGGCATATATAGCGTAAGCAGAAACCCTCAATTTCTAGGCTTCTACATCATAATGCTCGGCCTCTCAATAATCGGGAGATCCGGATACGCTCTCCTAATCACCATAGTAGCAATCATATACTGCCACTACTACATCGTCAAGTTAGAAGAGCCGTACCTCGAACGAATATTCGGTGAGGAATACTCCAAATATAAATTGGAGACTCCAAGGTATATTGGATGGAGAAGAAAGGCGAATAAGCCAAAAGATTGAGAAGAGGACAGAACATCAATACCATAAAAGACCTCAGTCTTCCTTCTTCCGATATATCATCAACCCATAGATGGAATAGTCTACAATCAAATCCGGACGGCAGCGGAAAGAATGAATGGAACAGAAGACTTAGAGAAAAACTTAAAAGAACCTTTACGGGTATGGTGTAATACAAGGTGATGAGGCCCACCTTTAACCGCCTGAGACGCAGAGTCTCAGGCTGATGGCTTCTACCATCCATAAAAACGTTGAAAACGAGGTGGGATCATCCTATCACTAATAAGAATCGGCGATTTAATAGATTTAGACGGCGTCGTAGAGTATATAAGAGAACGGCAAAACCTGGATGGTGGCTACACGTTCTGTCGAGGAACAGAGTCGTCGGCTCAAGACACATTCTATGCTGTGGAAACGTTGAGGCTCCTCGAAGTAAAACCCAAAAACGTTGAGAAGACCGTCTCGTTTCTACGTAGTCTCCAACGGAAGGATGGAAGCTATGACTCATTAAAGGTCGCCTACTACGTGGTTGAATCTCTAAGTCATCTGGGATACCGATATGACCAGCCCCTCAACTACTTCGCTAAGTCTCTTGAAAAGATAAGTGAGAAGATTGGAGAGGCTAGAGTGTACGCTGACGTCACATCAGAGGTTGAAGATTTATATTACGCGGTAAAGATACTCTCCTCATTCAATGTGAAGCTGAACAGGGAAATGATTGCTGAGCAGATACTGAAGATACGTAATGGGGATGGGAGCTTCGGCAGAATCGGATATTCAAGGTTGGCGTCAACGTACTACTCCCTCAGCATCCTCTCAATTCTAGGATACAGCCCTGAAGAATTCATGGATACATTAAATTGGATAAGGGGATGTGAGGTTCCTTCAGGAGGGTTTGTAGGAGAATCCAACCTCTCATCGAGCTACATGGTTCTCGAGGACATATACTATGGCGTCATGGCCCTCAAAGTCTTAAATGAGAAATGCAGATACTCAAAGGAGACGTTGAGGCTTATCAGACGTTTCCAGAATCCGAACGGGGGATTCCGCAGATCAATCTTCCTAGGAATCTCAGACTTCGAATCCACATATCAGGCTGTATCAACAATCAAAACCATCCTAGCATATCATATGTGACAGTGGAGAGAATTGAAGAAGAGAATGCTCCCTGACATTGCCTTGAAGGTTGTGTTAAGCGGCCTCTTCAACTCGGCATGGGGAAGCGGACATAGAAGACCAATAGTCAGATTCTTCATTTATGGAGACAGGGTTAAGATAGGGGTTGGGGAAGGAAACATTAAGGGCTGGGAGATCGATGCATTAAGATACTCGCCGATAAGACATGAGTGGTTCAGGATTAAAGATCTGAGGGAAACGTTCATCTCAGGAGTGAAGTATGTTCCAGGAAGGAAGCTTCCCAGAATGCCTAGGGAGCTCATACCGCTTAGAAGCGATAATATACATCTCTTCATAAGCGATGAAGAGTCGATGATCTTTCCAGCCTATAGATGCTTCGATATCAACCTCGGAGAGGGCCGAGTACTATCAATAATCAGTCCGGAAACACTTGTAAGAGACGTATCCGAGGTTGTCCACCCATCCTTCCCAAAGGAGAGATACAAGGGAAGAGTGAACAATGTTGAGGTGAAGATTGAGGATCTGAGTCCCCTCCTAGATGGGGAGTATGGGATAGGAATACTGAGAAAGGCTGGACTGCTAAAAACTAAAAGTCTGATAGAGGCCATGCCGTTGCTCGGAGCCGAAGATTTAAAAATAATACTTGAACATATCCTTTAAGTAGCCTTGAGTAACCATGATAGCTCCGTGGGCGATTGCGCATCGACACATAGAAGCAGATCCATCAGCTCCATATATGTAGCAATCATACTCCTAGGCATAGTAAGCATGATGGGTGACATTGTATATGAGGGTTCACGAGGCCTAGTGCCTGACTACCTCAAGTTTTTAGGGGCATCAGCCCTCATCGTAGGCTTGGTCGGCGGATTAGGAGAATTCCTTGGATACGCAATCCGACTCTTCAGCGGTTTCTTAGCGGATACAACCCGCGCATACTGGTTCTTCATATTCCTAGGCTATGGACTGATAGCTTCGATTCCACTCCTAGGATTTGCAGGCAGCTGGGAGATCGCTTCAATCCTCTTCCTCCTCGAAAGGCTTGGAAAGGCGTTAAGATCCCCGTCAAGGGACACTATCATATCGATCATAAGCGTGGGAGTTGGACCTGGTAAAGCATTCGGGATACATGAACTCCTAGATCAAGTTGGAGCGGTTGCCGGGCCACTAATAGTCGCAACTATAATGTTCTACAGCGGCAACAATTACAATAAAACATTCACCTCCCTATTCATTCCCTTCCTAATGCTCCTAGCAGCCCTAACCTACACCTACATAAAGATAAAATCAAGAACAAAGGTTGAATTCAAGGATGAAGAGGTTAAAGTGAAGACCCTCAAAAGACCATTCTACCTATACACGTTAGCCGTCCTACTGAACACTATGGGAATCTTCCCTGTTGCATTAATCCTATATAGAGCCTCCACAATCCTTCCGCTTGGACAGCAATGGATGATACCGCTAATCTACCTACTAATCCAAGGAGTAGACGCTTCAATATCCCTACTCGCCGGATACGCCTACGACAAATTCGGAATAAAAATCTTAACCCTAGCCTTCGTATTATCGATTCTCCCCCCAATACTTACCATCGGAAGCTCTGAGCTCTCAATGCTAATAGCTGCTTCCATCTTCTTCGGAGCAGTCCTTGGAATGCAAGAATCAATATACCGCGCAGCAGTCTCAAGCTTTACACCGGTTTCCTCAAGAGGTACAGCATACGGACTCTTCAACACAGTATATGGAATAGGATTCCTAATAAGCGGTGGAGTATACGGGTTACTAATAGACCTAAAAATGCCACTCACAGTATCCCTACCCTTCATAATATTAACGCAGGCAGCAGCGATAACAACTCTGATGAAGACCCAAACCTCACGTAGATAAGTCCTCAATTTACATAAACCCAGAGTCCTTAAGCAAGTCTGCCTTATCTGACTGGTGGTACTGGACAGAGAAAATAGTGGGGGGAGCAGAGCGGACTGGCCAGGGTGAACGGTGCTAAGACATCTAGAGGCTTGAAGGAAAGATAGACAAAGAGATAAGAAACTTCTGAAGTCGCTTTTCGGAGGGGGCCTGTGACGGCAACTGAACGTCTACTCGGCAAGTCCGACATCACATTTAAATAGTGGTGTGTATAAACAAGTTGCCGAAAGGGAAACAAAATGTCTCTGGAAAGGAGAGGTTTCTAAAAAAGACACAATCTTCCAGTCGCACCGCTGATCTGTGAGGGGTCCCTGCAGTTTTTAAGTTGCTATATTTTTTGGGACATGAATAGGTAGTTTGTAATATTTTGGGCCCCTTAAAACTGCTTAAAACGGCCAAAACTAACTATCGCCACTAAAATGAAAAAAGAGAAATGTAAATCTTGAAGTGAAATAAAAAGACAAGAAAAAATAAAAACTGAATTTAAGTGATCTTTTTGCAAAAGAAAGCTGAAAATTAAGCC
>WAQA01000008.1 GCA_015520475.1 Candidatus Bathyarchaeota archaeon
CGCCTTCTCTACTAAGCGAGGTTAGAGTTGTCTGTATCTCAGGGTCTTCGCCGAGTATTATGGATTCGCTTTCACCCCAAAGAAGAACTTTAACATCCTTAAGAATGCCCATGCGTTTTGACCTTAGGGCAAAGTTCATCCCCTTGAATATCTTGTCCCTGTCTTTATCCTCTATTATGATAACTAATAGAGACTCGGCCATATTCCATTAGGCGAATCTGCCATTATTTATTTTATCTTGGTTAATCTCAGTATATTTATGAAGAGGAACATCGTTATTCCATCGTCTCCTACTGCTACTGCTGACCAGAGGGGTATAAGCCCTATCAACCCTAACGCCCCAAGGATTATCTTCACGGTTATGGAAATTACTAAGTTTTGTAAGGCTATCCGCCTGGACTTCATGCTTAATTCATGTATGTATGGTATAGCCTTTACATCTTCCTTGACCAATACTATGTCAGCTGACTCTAACGCTATGTCGACTCCTTTATCAGCTAAGGCTATTCCAACGTCTGCGGCTGCGAGAGCTGGAGCATCATTCACCCCATCACCTATCATAGCTGTTGCTCCTCTCTCTTTCTTAATTCTCTCCAATATTTTGAGCTTGTCTTCCGGCAGGAGGCCAGCGTAGAACTCATCTATACCTACGGCCCTGGCTATCTCCTGGGCGACCTGAGGATTGTCCCCTGTCATCATTACAACATGTATACCCTTCTTTTTCAGAGATTCCACTGTTTCCCTAACTTCGTCTCTCAGCTTGTCAGAGATGCAGAGGGAGGCCCCCAGCCTATCTCCTATCAAGATGTAGACCTTCATATGCGAGTCGCCATACTGTTCAACCTCCTTTCTAAGCTCCTTCATCAGCTGGACTCCACCTATAGCCACCGGTATTCCATTCACCTTACCTAAGATACCTTTCCCAGGAATCTCCCTGAATTCACTGACCTTGAGACCCTCAACTGTTAAACCCTCCTGCGAGGCTTTATCCAATAATGCCTGAGCCATAGGATGGTTTGAGTATTTCTCAAGTGCAGCTGCATATCTTAGGGATTCTTTCTCCCTTATTATCGTGGAAGAGCACTCGGAGACTATTCTAGGAGAGCCCAGGGTCAGGGTGCCAGTCTTATCAAAGATCATATTCCGAACTTCGGCCAATCTCTCCAAGTAGATTCCACCCTTGATCACGATCCCTCTCCTAGCCGCCAAGGCTATCGATGTGAAGTAGGTTGCTGGAACAGATATTATGAAGGCGCTGGGACACGCAACGACGAGGAGTATAAGTGATCTGTAGAGCCAGATGTTGAATGATTCGCCAAATGTTAGGGTTGGTATAATAACTGTGAATGCTGCTATCGCCAACACTATGGGAACATATACTCTGGAGAATCTCTGGACAAGCTGCTCCATCTTTGCCTTACGTTTCCTCGACTCGATGACCAGCCTCACAATCTTCTTTACAAGAGTCTCCTGAGATGAGGATGTAACCCTGACCTTTAAGACTCCATCTATGTTCAGTATCCCCGCATAGACTTGATCTCCCTTACCAACATGCTTGGGTGCGTACTCCCCAGTTATAGGAGATTGATCCACATAGGCTTCACCTTCCTCAACTATGCCGTCAAGAGGTATTCGTTCACCAGGCTTAATGATGATTAAAGATCCAGGTGAAACCTTCTCTACAGAAGTTTCGACCTCCTCATTACCTATTATTATTCTCGCCTTATCTGGGATGAATCTTGACATCGTCTCAACTATTTTTCTAGCTCTTTCCTGGATGTATATCTCGAAATACTCGGCGAAGGAATATAGCATGAGAACTGTTGCTGCCTCGAATAATAGGCCTAGATAGACTGCTCCGAGGGCTGCCACGCTCATAAGCAACTCGATAGAGAATCTTTTTTCCCTGAGCAGCTCCATTAAGCCTGTGAAGCCTATGTAGAGTCCTATGGGCAGGATCGTGGCATAATATAGAAGGGCTGAGACCTTTGCAAGTCCTCCCGGAAGCCCGAGAACCAGGTCGCCGAAAAGCAGGTCAAGTAGCCCTGAGACCAGTATAGAAGCCAGGAGAATTACCCCGAACCTCAGCCAAAGCGAACCCTTAGGCTCCAAACCCTTTCGAGGAACTTCTCTCCGGCTCTAATATTAAGATGATACCATGAAAAGCGTTAAAAATATTTCCTTAATATTATTATCATACCTATTTGTTAATATAGGTGATGGTGGTAGTAAGC
>WAQA01000009.1 GCA_015520475.1 Candidatus Bathyarchaeota archaeon
AATTGGATCTGTAGATGCATCCCAGCTGAACAGTTTCATCCAGGGAGTAATAGAGGGATCTGAATCTAGATACAGGATCCAGAAGAGAACATACGCCCATAAACCTAGAAAGATAGACATAAAAGTTCAGGATCTATACCAGATAGTTAGGGATCGAAGGGGAGAACCAATAATAATCTTTGAACCTGAAGGAGAAGCCTTTCCATCAGTATCTGAAAAATTAGCCGAGACTGTACTGTCTGAGAGAGGAAGAATAAACATGTTCTTCGGCTCAAGGGAAGGCATACCAAAGGGAATCTTTAGATTCGCAGATTTGATAATTGATTTATGTCCAGGAATAACCCTTTCAACCGAATATGCAGCTTCTTCAGCGCTTATAGGCTTAGCATTTGCCTTAGAGAATAAACTGCTTAGACGTTACAGAGACAAGATTCAAGACGGAAGATCCTCAGATTAGATCATCAGAATCTTAGATGATGAAATGTCTTCCCGCAGACGTCAACTGATTTGCTGCCTGAGAGCATGCATAATATCAGTTCTAGTAAGTATGCCGCATAGCCTCTTAGGATTCTTTGAATCAACTATTGGGAGACGACCTATCTCATACTCGCTCATCTTATTAAATGCGTCAAGCACCGAATCCTCTGGACATGCAGTAATCAAATCCTTCTTTGCTATCTGATCGATTGACGTGCTCTCCCGCTTATCCTCTGGAACCTTCATAGCATCCTCCAATGTAACTATACCGATCAATTCTCCTTTATCATTTACAACAGGATATCCTATATGATGATGCTTCGTCATAATATCTAATAGTTGACTGACTGATGTTCGTGGATGAACCGTCATAACCTCTCTAGTCATAACCTTCTCAACCTTTATATTAGCCATTGCTGAGGTTTCACGTTGCAGAAAAGTCAACGCATCATCTATTGGAGGTATAGATAAACCTTCCTTCCTCAACCTCTTAACCTCGTTAATGGCAATATTCTTCTTATGCATAGCCATAGAAAGCAGATGAGCAAAAACTTCCTTATGCTCCTCTATCTTCATTACCCTGATCACCCCTTTCTCGAAAGCATTATAGAATAGGCTGCTTCCCTTCTCCGTCCGGATGATCACCGTCGACCAGTCCCTAAGCGGAAAAGCTCCCCCAACAGATATATCAGCAAGCTCAGATGTAAAGTCTAAACATGTCTTACACTTATTCATTATATGAGGCATAATCTCCTCTATCGGTATCTTAACGACGCCGTCAGACGTGTAAACATCATATCTATCTGTTAAGTCCATCCTGACTATACTGGAATGTTGAATGTTAAATTTATCCTCTAGATAGTCTAGGAGAGTCTTCAAGGAGAAGGCCCACAGACAGAAGAGGCCAATAGTCACCTCTAAACTCCCCATAATCTTATGTTCCCAAGCTTCCAGCTTGCGTATTGCAAGGATTTGATGGGGAACTCCGACAAAGGCTATTTTCGCCTTACCATACTCTCGAACAGCACTTCCAAAGGCCTTAGCAACCGAAGAGGGGGAGAACTTGATGTCAACAGCTGAGAGAATATCATCTGGAACAAGACCGACCTGAGGCTTAAGCATCAATGGAGAGTGCGGTTCAGCCTCAGATATCACAGCGCTATCAATCATTCCATCCTCCATGGCCTGGGCTAGGATAGCTGTTACAACGCCACCGCTATGACTGAACTCGCGGATCCTCGGATCTGTAGCCTGAGCGACAAGTATCTCTCTATAGTATCCGAGGGCACCCCTTCTTATAGGTGCGTCAGCAACGAACTTCATAACCTCCATCAGCAGAGGCTCGGTGTGGGGACAGATATCATAGCAGATGGGACATAGATCCAGAAAGTTGGAGCAGTCATCGTAATATACTTTGCTTCCCTGCACCTTTATCGCATGAACTGGACATGCCGCTTCACATGCCCCACATAAAGTGCAGAAACCTGGAGTTATAATATTCAAGTTTAGATCATCAAAGGCTATTAAACCTCTATTCTTCCCCATTTAACAATTATTCCTCCATACAAATAATATGAACTCAACGGCATATATCTATTCCCTTCAGCACCATAAAGAGGCTACATTTCAATGAAAACCAATTAAGAAATACCGTACATGGCAAAGATAGACTTGGACTAGGATGAAAGTAGAAGGGTTAATTGTTGAGCAGCCGGATAGATCATCTCTAAGACGATTGATGGATAAACACCTAATATCAATATGGAAGCTACAAGGAGATAGACTGGCAATAGGAGGTTCTTAGGCTCCCTCCCACCAAGCCGCTTCTTAACTTTCTTAGCATACATGTAATGTATCAGCCTTACAAGATAGGCTGTTTGGAGAAGCGAGTTCAATATGCCTATTACAGCTAGCCAGGCCATATCCGCAGCTATCGCGGCAGTGAAGACCATATATTTAGCCATGAAACCTGCAAGTGTTGGGATACCCGAGAAGGAGAGGGAGGCTACAACCAGAGCAAAACCTGTCATTGGAAATATCTTTCCAATCCCTGAGAGATCATCCAGACTCTTCAATCCTAGACTATTGATTATCCCAATAACCATAAACGCCAATGCAGTAGTCATCCCACCAACAAAAAAGAAGAAAAGATTCCCCATCACACCTATCGGTTTCACGCTTGTTATAGCGATCAGATTATATCCAATATCAGCAACACATACATAGGATATCATACGTTTAACATCACGCTGAGCCAACGCAAAGAGGTTTCCAACAGTCATGGTCAACGCAGAGAAAACGGCCAACGTAAAAGGCCAATTAAGAATGTCTGGAGGCGTAAGAATATATACTAGGACTCTCATGAAGACATAATAGCTCGCTTGATCCACAACAGCGGATAGAAAAGCAGATGTTGAAGATGGAGCCGCAGTATAGGCGTCTGGAAGCCACATATGGAATGGAACAACAGCAGATTCAATAGCATAACCGCAAACCACAAAAAGAAAAGCTACGATTAGAAGACTTTTATCTGTAAGGGAAGCTAAGGCCGCTCTTACAGTCCAGAAATTTAATGAACCGACAAGACCATAGATTATGGATAGACCATAAACTATGAAGGCTGAGGCTATTATGATCATAACTAGGTATTTGAGGCAAGCCTCTATAGATTCAGGTTTCTTCCAGTAGATGATAAGGAAGCATGAACCTGCCGCGGACACCTCCCAAAAAATGAAGAGGGTGAGGAGATCACCTGAGAAGGTTGCAGCCATCACACCTCCAAGAACCATAAACATCAACGCGAAGTATCTTTCAGAGAGATCATCGAATCCAATATAGAAAACAGCGTATATACAAGATATCAACCCAACTATAAAGTATACGATAACCATGTATATGGAGACGGCGTCAACAAGAAAGGAACTGGAGATATGGGATAGATCATCGCTAACCAAGAATATCCTCAGAAAAGGAGAGAGGCTGGACTGTCCATGGTACTTAATGGCGAGGCTGATGATACTTGCTCCTACAAGGATAAAAGGCGTCAGAATCCACATAAGGAGTATGGAGAAACGCTGATTATATCGTCTACGTATAAGATTGACCGCTGGCAAGGTAAGCAAGGCAGAGATAATCAGGATTATACTTGGAGCAGCTACCTCCAGCAGCCCTATCATCAAACCACCTCAACCAAACTCAACATTACTTATTAATTCAATCAATGGACCGGGCCAGACGCCTAGGATCACAACGATCACTGAGAGCAGGATCATTGCAGCCGTCATAAAGGGAGGTGTATCCTTAACCTCCTTCACCCTTGGAGATCCAAGGAAGACCCTCCAATAGAATCTGAGAATATAAGCTAAACTGAGAACGGTAGCTGAAACCATCAGAGTAGTGGTTCCATAGTAGAAGTTGTCTACAACGCCAACCTGGAAGCCTCCCAAGAAGATTAAGAATTCACTTATGAAACAGGCAAAGGCTGGAATCCCCGCTATACTGAAGGAGGATATAGCAGTCAATACAGCTACTAATGGAATCTTGGAGGCTAATCCTCCCATTTCACGAATATCCCTTAAACCAGTCTGTCTCATGACGGCGCCCGCATTCAAGAATAAGAGACCCTTACTTGCGGCATGATTCACTAGATGGAGAACAGATCCAACAACACCCTCCAGAAGCGGAAAGAGGGACAAGCCGAAGAGTACATATCCCATATGGCTAATGCTTGAGTAAGCAACTATTCTCTTTATATCATTCTCCGCCAGAGCAGTCATAGCTCCATAAAAAGTAGATATAACGCCTAGAATCGACAGCACATAAAGGAACTGTCTACTTATAGAGGCAGATAGTGACGGAAGAATCATTCCAAACGAAACTCTTAGAATAGCATATGCACCAGCCTCTATTATTACTCCGCTAAGAAGAGAGGAGATTGGGGCAGGAGCCTCAGCATGCGCATCTGGAAGCCACATATGAAGGGGAACGATAGCCATCTTCACAGCAAACCCAAACGTAAACGCTGCTAGAACCCATAAGAGAACATCTTGAGAAGTAGTAGATAATAATCCTCTGGCCTGGAACATATCTAATGTTCCGGTCAACATGTAAATTGAACCCATCCCCAACAGTATAGCCACGGCTCCTGCATGGGTAAACACGAAGAATTTGAATGCAGCCCTGTACGAGTCCTTGTAGCCCCATCCTCCAATAATAAAGTATGCTGGGATGAGCATAAACTCCCAACAGAAATAGAAGACCATAAGGTTAGATGTTATAAAGACACCTACTAAGCCTACAGTTAACAATGCTAGAAGAGAATAATATTCTCGAAGCAACTTTTGCTCAGCCATGTAATCAACGGAGAAGAGAGCGGAGGAGATTATCAGTATTAACGTTATAACAGCCATCGGAAGACTTACACCGTCAATGAATAATGTTAAGGGTGAGCCGAGCATAGGCATCCAATAATAGGACTCAACATATCTACCCTCAGATAAGACTGTGGGGAGGGTTAACAGTAAGAGGGATAGATCAACCGTTGAGGAGAACACTACGGCAAGAGCAGACTTCCTGGGGGATCTCTCACCGATCAAATATATTAATGGAGCCGAGGCAGCAGGTAATAGGAGAGTGTATAGAAGAAACAACCCCTACACCTCAAGTAGTTAATATGAGCAGGATGAATAAGAGGAGGAAACCTAAGGCAGCCGCTAAGACGAAGTGCGGAAGCGCACCGCTATGTATCCTACGAATCTTTAAACCATGATAAGCCGTTGCCTCAGCTATTAAGTGCGTAAGTCTTGTAAGGGTAACGTCGAAGTTTAAGAGGGTGAAACGTGCAAGTCTCATAGCATTATCAGCCACAACATACGGTAAACGTTCAAGAACTTTTATCTCGATGGAGCTTCGGAGGAGACTTGAGAGGTTAAAGAAGCCATTCGCCACTCTACCATAAATCCAGTCGAAGTAATATCCATTCCTTAACATATCATTCATGAAAAGTAAGTATTTACTCTTCAACTCTTCAATCCGAATGGATCTACGTTGATAAGTCAGGTATATAGGGATCCCTCCAACAATCAGAGAACCTACAAAACCTAAAGATTCAAAACCAAAGAACAATGATGGATCAAACTTGAATTCTACACCTAGAAAACGCATAAAGGGCACACTAAAAAAGCCAAATATTATACATCCAGCAGCTAAAACCCCAGCTGATATGCACATTAAGAGGGGGGCTTCATGAACCTTAAATCTTCTTAGGTACGATGACTTCTCCCCTAAGAATGTAAGTACAAGAAAGCGGTAGCTATAAGCGAAGGTTATAGCTGCAGCAGAGTAGATAAGCAGTATTAAACTGAGATTTCCTGTTGAGACGAGACTGCTTGCAATTAACCCTTTACTGAAGAAGCTTGAGAATGGAGGGATACCTGAACGGGACAATATAACGATTATTGATAGAATAAATGTTATGGGCATATTACTCCTCAAACCACCCATCCGCTTCATATCTCTGGTTCCTAGCTGATGTATAATGCTGCCTATGGCTAGGAAACCTAAACCTTGGAAGAAAGCGTGGCTAACCATATGGAATAAACCTGCAAACCATCCTAACGCTTTAGGTGAGGATGCCGCCCCGAAAGCAGCTATCATAAATCCTATTTGACTTATAGTTGAATATGCAGGAACACCCTTAATATCAGATGTCTGAAGAGCTAAGGTTGCCCCAACAAACGCTGTTACAGCACCTATCCAAGCGGTTAGGTCAAGCCATAATGGGATACTGGAAAATACCATGTGGGTTCTAGCGATCAAGTATACTCCACCCTTAACCATTGTTGCACCATGTAACAGACAACTCACAGATGTAGGAGCCTCCATAGCACTGTACAGCCACGTATGTAACGGTAGCTGAGCCGACTTAACAATGGATCCGAAAAGCATCAACAATGATATTACAGTCAACGTCGGCACAGCTATCTCTCCGTACCTATTGAATAGCTGCTCATACGAGAATGAGTATAGATTAGCGTATAGTAGGAGGATCCCCATCAATAAGGCAACGTCACCTATCTTGGTCATTAAGAAAACTTTTATTCCAGCCTTAACTGCTTCAGGACGCTTATGCCAGAAAGAAACAAGACCGTATGAACATAACCCAACGAGCTCCCAGAAGATGAAGAGTTGGAGGAGATTATTTGCTATTACAAGACCTATCATCGACCCAATAAATAGTAGCATAAAGAAATAGTATCTTGTTAAACCTTCCTCATGAGCCATATAACTCAAGGAATACACTAATACAACCAAGCCGATGAAGGAGACTATGTTAGCGAAGAGAACGCTTAAGGGATCGAGGAGAACTCCTAATTCGATGTTTAACCGTGGAACCCAAATAACCTTTAAGGATACAGACCTACCGGAATAAACCATGGAAATCAATGAAGCAGAGAATATAAGGGTGAACATGCCCACACCAACAACGTAGATATCTCTAAATTTGGATCCCACCTTCGAAGCCAATGGAACAAAGATACTTGAGAATAATGGAAGAAGCCAAACAAGCCACGGGGAGTAAGGCTCCAGAATCATCACCTAAACCCTCACATATCACTCTTTCAGCTTGGACAAATCCCATATATCAGATACTTTGAGTTCACGATTTGCAACGAGGAGGAGAGCTACAACCACCGCCGTTATAGACGTGTCAACCGACAGGGCAAGTATAAAGAAGACTTGACCCATACGGTCCCCGAGGAGAGAAGAGAATACTACAAAGTTCATGCTGGCAGCTGCGGCAATTATCTCTATAGACATTAACGTTTTAAGCAGGTTACGTTTAGTGAGAAGACCATAAACCCCAATAGCCAGAAGAGTCATTGAGAGGATTATATACTCCACTTCACTTCTCCCCCATAACTTTTACACTCCGCCTCTTCAAGATTATCATAATCCCCAGAGCCAACGTCAAAGCAACAACTCCCTGAGCGATAACATCCAATACCCTAAGCCTCCACATGGCATATGGAAATGATAATCCACGCGGAGACAACAGTAAATGATTCTCCTTAAGGTCAATGATGAACGATGGGATCGAGAGGGTTAAAGCAATTATAACCCCGAGAATCCTATCCTTCACGGTCTCATCCTCATCCTTCTCAGATGTGAATACCTCACTAACCAAGAAGAAGACAGCTATCGTCCCCACGGCAACAACAAGTTGGAAAACAGCTGCGAACTGAGCATTCAAACCGAAGTAGAATGCTGAAAGCGAAACAAACATAGCTCCAAACGATATTATCGAGTAGAAAGCATTCTTGAAGTGTATAGCTAAAAAGGCAGTTACCAGAAGAATTAACGCCAGAGCATCCAAATACGAGAGCACGTCAACATTCACCTCCAAGATCACCATCTAAAGAGCCATCATCAGGCTTTACTGTTAAATCATCTTTACTCTCAGAAGCAATCTCATAGAATCTTGACCCCTCCAAAGCGTTTCTTGGACAGTTCTCAACACATACATAACAGAATATGCAACTATCAAGATGTATGAGAGGAGCCCTCTTACCTGAAAAGTCAATCATATCGATCGCTCCGGCTGGGCAGTCTCTAGCACATAAACCACAACCGATACATCTCTCAGAATAAAAGATTTGTCTTCCACGGAACCCCTCAGGCGGATCAGCCTTGATGAAAGGATACTGATAGGTGGAAGGCCTCTTAAAGATTGTCGAGGCGATCTCCCGAATCAACTGAGGCATCTTAACTCTTAGCTTCACTGAATAACCTCCATTAGAGGCTTAATAAGAGGAATAGAGAGAACTGTTAACGCCAAGGATAATATTGAGATGGGAATCATCAATCTCCAATTAGCTCTTATAACATGATCTATACGGAGACGGGCGCAGACAGCCTCTATGAACTCAATTATGAATATTACGAAAAGAGTCTTTAAGAGGAACCATAATGTGAACCATAAACTTGGGGGATCCGAGATAACTGGTCCATACGGTCCACCTAAGAACAAGTTAACAGCAAGCATAGCGCCAAAAACCAGCTGGAGATCCTTTGATAAACGAACAAACGCAAATTTCCTTCCGGAAAATTCTGTTCCATAACCAGCAACTATCTCTGTCTCAGCATGAGGAATATCAAAAGGATCCTCTTCCAGCTCGGCCTGTAAGGTTAGAAGGAATGGTATGAATATCCATGGGATAAGAAAGACATAGTAGATAGGCTGCTTCGAAGCTATCTTTTCTAGAGAGAGACTACCAGCGATAAATGCTGGAGCAGCAGACAATATTAAGAGAGGCATATCATATCCTATAAACTGTATTAGTATCCTGACGGATCCAATCCCACTATATGGATTGGATGAAGCCCACCCAGAAATGAAGAGCATGAAATGGGCAAGGGTTACAAGAGCTAAGATCAGCAGGAGATCACCTTCAAATCCTTCATGAGAGAATACGTTCACTCCATCTATTGGAAAGAAGAAGATCGAGAACATAAATAGGGAGAAGGAAAGGATAGGGGAGAAAGAGAAGAGGAAGGAGCCAGCATGCTCAGGAATAATATCCTCCTTAGTTAGCAGCTTTATATAATCCGCTATTGGCTGCAGAATTCCGAAGGGGCCAGTGTAGGACGGCCCCATCCTATTCTGCATCTTAGCCATAATCTTCCTCTCAAACCAGTCGCAGAACATAACGAATAACAGAAGAAAGAGGAAACCTGGGAAGATCAATATTCTGAAGAGGAGGAGAGTGTTAATGCTCACTTCCACTTCCCATCCTAGCTTTAATATCATTTATGCTCCAAACCCATCTATCACCGCTCCTAACATCAACAAATACCATTCGATCAGTACATGAAAAGCATGGATCAAGACTCGCCATAACAGTCGGTATATCAGCGATGTAGCAGCCCTTGATCATCGCCTTCATAGATATTATGTTTCCAAGAGTTGGAGATCTAATCTTAACCCTTTCAGGATAGGCTGTACCGTTACTCTTAACGTAATGTATAAGTTCGCCGCGTGGAGCCTCAACCCGACTTACGGATTCGCCTTCAGGAATCTTCCTTGGAACTCTGACCCTGTAAGGACCACTGGGAAGATGATTCACAGCATATGTTATTATGTCAATGCTTTCCTCGAGCTCATCTAAACGAACCATAAATCTAGCCCATGAATCACAATCATCATAGGTTATCTCTTCGAAGGGAATTTCATCATATGCAGCGTAAGGATCATGTTTTCTCACGTCAACCTTCACATTCGACCCCCTTGCCACCGGACCTACAACACTCAGTTTTAAAGCGTCACTCTCCTTTAGGACGCCAACTCCTCTTGTCCTCAAGTTGATAATTGGATCATTCTTAAAGACTTTTCTATAGAATTTTATTCTCTTCTTGATTGAGTTCAGCTTCCTCTCAATCTCATCCGCCAGGGTGGAAGTTAAATCTCTTCTAACACCACCTATAGTGCTGAATTCAGCCATAACCCTGTTTCCAGTAGCCTTCTCCATCAGATCCAAGATTATCTCACGATCACGCCATATATACTGGAATAAAGTTTCGAAACCTATCTCTAAGCCAGCTACGCCTAGAAGGAGCAGGTGACTATGTATCCGATTGAGCTCATGGATTATTACACGTAAATATTTAGCTCTAGGTGGAACGTCAATATCGCCGAGCAACTCAACAGCTTGACAGAAACAGGTTGTATGGGCCACATTGCAGATTCCACAGACCCTCTCAACTAAGTGTACATTTTGGAAGAACATTAACCGTTCAGCAGCCTTCTCAATCCCCCTATGAGCATAGCCTAATCGAGGCTCAACATCCACAACTATTTCGCCGTCAACCTTGAAGAGAAATCTTTCAGGTTCATGGAGGGCTGGATGTTGAGGGCCCAACACAACATTTACGGTTGATTTATCTCTACTTAACTCGGCCTCGATAGGTTTAACCTCTAAAATCGGAGCTTGATTATTCATCCTCCAATCTTTCCTAAGCGGATACTGATCTTGAGGCCAGCTCTCAGGAAGCAGCAGCCTCTTCAGGTCTGGATGACCGAGAAATACTACGCCAAACAGATCAAAGACTTCACGTTCATATAATGCGGCCCCAGGAATAAGATCAGTTATCGACTCTATAATCGGTTTAGTTTTAGGTAGCCTTGTCCTAACAGTTACCTCAGCAACTCCACACCATAAATGATAGTTTAATTCGATCATGTCTGAGAGGTCGACACCGGTTATCGTAGAGATAATCGTAAGAGGAAACTTCTTCAGAAGCCACGATATCGCATCCTTATGGTAACCGTACTTAACCAGTATGAAGACCCTTCTAGGATGGGGAACCTTAAAATCTAAAACGGCATCACCTAACCATTCTAGAAAGGCCGCCATAAAATTCTTCTCAGACATTATCTGAAGCCTCGACACCACCAATCTTCTTAAGCAGTTTTGTAATTCCGTAAAGGATAGCTTCGGGTTTAGGTGGACATCCTGGAACGTAGACGTCAACTGGCACCACCTTATCAACGCCTCTCAGAACATTATAACATTCCTTGAATGGTGCACCGCTACATGCACACGTTCCAACGGCTATGACAAATTTAGGTTCAGGCATCTGCTCATATATTCGCTTCAGCCTCGGAGCCGCCTGCCTCGTTGCAGGACCAGTTACAACAAGTATATCGGCGTGCCGAGGGGTTGCCTTAGGTAAAACCCCAAACCTCTCAATATCATATCTAGGCGTTAAAAGAGCGACAACCTCAATGTCACATGCATTACATGCTCCACTATTAAAATGCAGGATCCATGGAGACTTTACTCTAGCCCATCTCACCAGATTCAGATGAGTCAAGTTATTCACCGCCAGCCTCCAGAAGCAAAACGGCAACCAAG
>WAQA01000010.1 GCA_015520475.1 Candidatus Bathyarchaeota archaeon
CCCTTATGGCTGCGAGTAGGCTTGGTGAGAGGGGGGTTCCGGCGGAGAGAGTTGGGGAAGAGGCTGCCAGAGACCTCCTCAACCAGATAAAGACAGGAGCGGCGGTTGACCGACATATGGGAGACCAGCTCGTCATCTGGGCCTGCCTTTCCAACGGTGTATCAGAGTATGTTACGTCGGAGCTAACCACCCATACAACCACGAGTATCCAGCTCTGTAGACTGATTGCCGGATGTGAGGCCGAGGTCTCGGGAAGAGGAGGGGAACCTGCCACCATACGGATTAAGGGCATAGGGCTTAGAAGGAGTTAAAAGAATGAGGGAATCTGGCCAGGCAGGGAGAGACTTGAGGAGAGGACTCTTCGTAGGTAGATTTCAGCCACCCCACTTAGGCCACATACACGCAGTCAAACAGATTCTAAATGAATGCGATGAGGTTATAGTTGCGATAGGCAGCGCTCAATACAGCCATACATTCGAGAACCCCTTTACAGCTGGGGAGCGTATAGAGATGCTTCGTATGGCTTTGAGGGAGGCTGGAATATCGTCTGAGAAGGTGATAATAGTTCCTGTCCCTGATGTGGGGGAACACAGCCTATGGGTTTCCAGGGTCATATCCTTCACTCCCAGATTCAGCAAAGTCTACACAAACAACCAGCTTGTAAAAAACCTCTTTAAGGAGGCCGGATATGAGGTTAAGCCCATAATACTCTTCAGAAGAAAGGAGGAGATGGGTAAGGTCATTAGAAAGAAGATGATAGAGGGTGGGGAATGGGAGAGCCTCGTCCCTAAATCCGTGGCCCAATTCATTAAGGAGATAAAAGGCGTGGAGAGGCTTAGAGACTCGGTTGGGAAGGATTATCCAGGCTAACCAACCCTGTCAAACTTCAGACCCGTTATCTCAGCAAAGGCCTCCAACCCATCCATAATATCTCCAACTGCTAAGACATAATGATTCCCCAAGGGTTCACTCAAAATCTTCTCTGCGTTAGGAAGCCTCAGCTCAACCTGAGTCCTACAATAACCCTCCCTATACGGCTTACCTGAAACTATCTCTCCCACACCTGCCCTAAGTAGATCAACATCAGGGCTGATCCTCATTAAGGTAGCTTTCTCACCTTCCTTGAGGACTCCTGCCACACCCACTCCCAGGCCGGACTCAAAATGGGTAGTCAGCCTATATCTACTTGTCAAACCCATAGCGATGGTGCAGTGAGCTAACAGAATACGGTTGCCTTCGATTAACGCTGGGTTAGCCATGAAGACTGGAGCACCGCTTATAGTGTGGGCTATGAGCATGGATAGGGTTGAGGGTATATCCGCCTCGCATCCGGCAATCTTCCCATCATCATTAAGCATAGACACTGCCAGACACGCCGTCGTGCCAGCCTCCTTTATCATGTCAAAACATCTAATCGTTACGGAATCCGCATCTCTTTCCCACATAATCTTCTTAATCCTTCCGTAGAGGCTTAAAGCCTTCGCAATCTCCTTAATTGAAACGTTGCAGGACTCGGCTCTCGCCGCAAGTCTCTTAGCTTCCTCCTCATCCTCCTTACCCGGCTTAAGCTCCTTCATCAACTCCTTAAGACTAACTTTAATGACCTCGATGCCCAGCTTGGACAGGGACCTGGTATCAGGTAAGCTGTAGATTAGCCAGGGGCTTGGGTCTCCTATAGTCATTATTCTATGGCCTCTCAGAATCCAAGAAGCTTCAGCCGCCTTCATAATATTCTCTAATTTCTTCACAGACCCTTCCCTCCAGAGCGGTATAACCCATGAGGGAATCCCACGACTCTTAAAGGCTGAAACGGCTTCAAGAGCTGCCGGTAGACTATTCATCCTGTTATGAGCTAAGAAAACGGTAGGTCTCCTAAAACTCGCCGCCTTAAAGGCCATTAACTCGCTTCCCCCAGTTATATGAGATATCGCTATGAAACCATATTCTTCGGAGACTTTCTCGGCGGCCTTCTCCGGAGTGGAAGCCCTCTCAACATCATCAAACATACGCCCTACCCTGGCCTCAACCCATCGGATAACATCCTCCACATCCCCCTCATCATGAAGAGGCGAGTAAACATGAAGAAGCAGGCTCCTCATCAATAAAAATAAGATGAAGATACTCCTATTGAACATTAATACGTAATAGTCCGCAAAGAGAGGATGCTGAACAATAAGGCTTAAGATAAAGGATCAAGGAAGATGTTCCCGAATTCCGTAGCAGAATACATGGAAAAATGCCTGACGTTAAAAGACCATTTGACATAACTCTTTTATCTATGTTCTTCCAGCATCAAGACATGAATGTATTGGACGCAATTAAGAAGAGAGTTGCAGTTAGACATTATGAATCTAAGCCTATACCCGAAGCAGACTTAAAGACCCTGGCATGGGCAGCGCATAAAGCCCCAACCGGAGGCAACACACCTTATAGAAGAGTCCTGATAGTTAATGATAAGGAAACAGTTGAGATGATTAGGAAGGTGTCTCCCGGTTTCCTCAGCAATGCTCCTGCGGTGGTTTTGATATATACTGACTTAGATGTAGCTTACAAGGGTCTTGGAAAACTCGGGAGAGATACTCTCTCTATGATTGATGCTGGGGCAGCGGCAGAGAATGTTGCCTTAGCGGCATTAGAACTCGGGCTCGGAACATGTTTCACGAAATCCTATAGCGAAGTAGGGGTGAAAGAGATACTCGGCATACCTGAAAATTATCGGACAGAGATAATGTTGCAGGTAGGTTACCCAGCCAAGAATGCTCCTCCACCCCTTAAGGCAAAGCCAGGGGGACGCATAACTTACCTGAATTATCATGGTAATAGGTGGGAGTAGAGATGAATGAAGACGAGCTAAGGTCGAAGTTATTTGACCTAACATTATTCTTCCTTACAGCCGCAAGAGGATGCGTTGATGAACCACAAATTTACGGCCCACTTAGACTTATAGATGGATTAAGCAGAGTTCTCCAAATACAGAATATTACTGGCGTAAACGACCCCTTCCTACTCTCCTTGAAGAAAGAGATAGATGAGAAAAAATACGTAGTTATGGCATCAGAAGAGAAATTCATCAAATTCATAGATGAATTGATCAAGAAATCAGTCGGAGAGCTTAAGAAGAGATCTAGAAAATCTTAACACATGTCTGAGTAATCGGTTGAAAACATGCGTGAGAAAGGATTTCGGGGAAGGACGTTTATTCCAACCATAGATAAGAGATTTCTAATGGAGAAGATTGATCGAGGATTCGAGAAAATATCAGAACGTAATTCTACGCTTCTTCCTCTCGCACATGAAGAGGTTCCTTCGCCTACGATATATGTGGGAGGAGAAGCTGTATACGTAATTAGTAAATATGCTGAGGTGAAACTTGAGAAAAATGCATTAGAGGAGTTACGAGGGGTTGCTCGATGGGTTTATGACCTTATGGAAGGGTTCTTCGGACCTAATAAGATGTTGAAGCTTTACTATGAGAGTAAAGGTATGTTCTTTACTATTAGTTCTCTTCCCTCCCTCCTGAGAAGGATTAAGATTAATCACCCTGCTGCTCAAATACTCTTAGGTGCGGGCTTATCGGTTCAGAGAGAAGTTGGTGATGGAGGGATATATACATGTTTATTGGCATCAAAACTCGTTGAATCTATGATTGATGCATTAAACAATGGAATAAACCAGCAGATCATACTTGATGTCTTATTATCTTACCGTGCTAAAATAAGAGATATTGTAAGAAAGCTATCCATGAAGATTCGGCCAAATTATACATCGTTATTAAAGTTTACAGTATTCAACAAGCTTCCCTCCTCCCTCTGTGAAGAATTTTATAGGCTTACGGAGGAGACGGTGAAAGCTATAGGTGTAAGCAGAGTTATCTCCACGCCCATTTCAGACTTACTGGATATACGATATCTTATAGATGTTTCAAGTTCTAATTCTGAGGTTGTGAAAGGCGTTGCATTTCCAAAGGAAATACCACATCCATGTATGCCTGAGAAGGTTGAGAATGCAAAGATAGCTATAGTTAAAGGCGGATTTATGGTGCCTGATAGAATCGGTAGATATCTGCGAATGAGATATGAGTTTGACGACTCTATGAGGATGGGGATGAGGAATAAGAGTAAAGTTCTAAGAGACCTTATGAATAGAATACTTAAAGCTGGAGCCAACGTAATTGTTGTTGAGAAAGGTATAGACTATGAAATTCTCGAATATCTTGCGAGGAAGAAAGTTATGGCTCTAAGAAGATTCTCTA
>WAQA01000011.1 GCA_015520475.1 Candidatus Bathyarchaeota archaeon
CAACCACTCCATGGAACCATATATGCACTAACTTAAATAGATCCTTCCTGATAGATGAAGCTGAAGATGTTAGAAGGCAGGCTGGAGATTAACCATGGAGATAGATAAAGAGAGATTCAGGAGGATGTTTCCTCACCTAGCAGAAGAACTTGAAAGTGGAAGGGAAAAGATAACGATAAGCTCGATTAGATCCGATATTGAAGCAGGAGAGAAGGCTGCCTCGAGAAGATTCGAAGGATACAATCCAGACGTAATAGATTTCATCCGAAGATGCGAAACAGAGAAACAAGCAGAAGAGATAATAGAATATTTGAGGAGGAGAGGAGAGATAAGCGGGGAATACGCTGAGAAACTCCTAGAACAGCTAAGAGAAAAAGGAGTCCGTAGCTTCGGCCCTAAAAAAGAGGATGACTACTACCTTAAACAGGCAGGATACTAGCTGAAACATCCAGATAAGAAGATATCTTCTCCCCCAAATCAATTCGGTCCCTACATGGATAGATCCTCACCAGAAATTATCCGTGAGGACTGAAATGGACCGCGAATAAAATTAAATATTCTAGTCTCATAGTTTCATTGAGATTTCCATGCAAGAAGATGTTCGATTAAGTTGACGGTCTCCACGGCTAAGCCAAGACTTGATTATTTGTTAAGATATTTATATGGGAAGAGATGCTTCAGAGACAGCTCATAAACGCAGATGAATTACACAAGTGAAAGAGAGAACCTTACGGATGTATAGAAATAGAATAGTGCATAGATATAGTCGATAGAGCAATGTGCTCTATGGGCCGAGGAAGATGCAAACCCAAACCAGTAGATGTGAGGGTTAGGGCAGGCTACCCTTAAACCTGGAAAGAACATTAGGAGAGATAGGGATAGTTTAAAGGGGTATGTTGACCCATCTGCCCTCCTCAGCAGACTTTAATATGCATTCAAGTATCTCTTGGCATTTCACCCCATCATAGAAGGTTGCTCCAATGGGATCTATAGGCTTATCATTCACGATGCAATCTATTAGATGATAGATTTCATGGACAAAGGTGTGTTCCCACCCGATTATGTGACCGTGAGGCCACCACTTATCAATGAATGGGTGAACAGTCTCCGTGACGAGGATATTCTTGAAGCCCATCCTATCTTCAGCGTCCCTTCTAGAGTAGACATTCAATTCATTCAGTCTTTCAAGGTTGAATTCGATGGATCCCTCAGTTCCATGTATCTCAATCCTCTGATAATTTTTTCTTCCAGCGCAGAAACGTGAGGCCTCAACGCTTCCTATCGCTCCATTCTTGAACTTTAGTAATGCAATGAAGGCGTCGTCAACGTCGACTTTGCCCTTCCTGGATGGATCTTCAGGGAGAGGTCTCTCCTCTATAAACGTCTTTGTTAAGCCGCATACAGATTCAACATCTCCGACGAGGAACCTTGCAAGGTCAATGATATGAGCACCTAAGTCTCCGAGAGCGCCGGAGGCAGCCATACTCTTCCTAAGCCTCCATACAAGAGGAAAACTCGGATCCATTATCCACTCCTGCAAATAAACAGCTCGATAATGCAGTATCTCACCTAAGTATCCCTCATCTATCAGTTTCTTGGCAAGTTGAATGGCTGGGACAAAACGGTAATTGAAGCCTACCATATGCTTAACGCCTGCCCTCTTCACAGCCTCATACATCCTCTTTGCCTCTTCAACATTCATCGCCAGAGGCTTCTCGCATAGAACATGCTTCCCAGCTTCGGCTGCTTCAATGGACGGTTCAGCATGCATCTTATTTGGTAAGGCATTATCTACGAGTTCAACATCATCATCCTTGACAAGGCTTCTCCAGTCAGTATAATATTTTTCGTAACCATATCTCTTGGCGGCTTCTGAAACAGCGCTCTCTGTACGTCCACATATAGCCACAAGTCTAGGCTTTGCCGGTGGAGGATAGAAGAAGATGGGCATTTTTATGTAGGCGTTTGTATGAGCTTTACCCATAAAGGAGTATCCTAGAACCCCTACACCTATCTCTTTTATCTCTTTAGGCACACCAGATATCTTTCCCATCCTAACAAATCCAACTTCTTTCTCTCCAGACATTACTTCACCACCACACCTTCTCTAATGGAGCCTTGATAATTAAGGGTTTCAGATAGGCGATGCATTTCTCACATCCATCCTCACGGCTCATCACTGGATCTTCATGTTCATAGCTTAGGACATAGTCATATCCAACCTCAAGGAGAGCAGTCATAATCCTCTTCCATTCTATATCTCCCCATCCTACAACCCTAAACCTGAAGCCCCGCGTAGGCCGCCTCCATGAACCAGTTGGGATACGACCTGAAACGGGCAGATTCTCCTTTACCAGTTCAGCATCCTTTGCATGGGCATGATAAATTCTATCCCCGAACTTTTTGATGAAGATCACTGGGTCTATGTCTTGCCACAGAAGATGGCTTGGGTCAAAGTTGAAGCCGAACTCCCGCCTTCCATTTATAGCCTTTATCGCCTGCTCCGCCGTTTCAATATTGTAGGCTTGCTCTTGAGGATGAACTTCATGTGCAAATTTTACTCCATGAGCAGCAAATACATCTAGGATCTCCCCCCAACGTTCAGCGAATAATTCAAAGCCTTTCTCATATATCTCCTCGTATGCCGCTGGAAAGATGTACCATGCTCCCCAATTGGGAGCCCCTATAAAACCGTTGACAACGGGAACGTCAAGTGCCGCAGCCGCTTCAGCGGTCTTCTTCATCCGCTCCATCCCATACTTAACCTTCTCTTCTGGAGAGCCCTTATACCACTCATCAGTTGAGGAGTCAAGCGGACCCAGCACTAGCTGTCCCTCAAGATGATTGCTTAACGCTGATATGAAGAGACCGTACTCCTCAATCTTCCTTTTATATTCTGTTGCGCCGCCCTTGAGGATCTTGTCTATGTCTATATGATTGCTTGATCTCCACGCTGCTATCTCAACAGCTTCATATCCGAGGCTTGAAACATACTTTAGAACTTTCTCTAGAGGCCATTCATTGAATAATACTGTAAAAATTCCTATTTTCAGAGTTCATTCCCCCAGCACAAGAATCCTTGAAGTATAATTAATACTGAGATCTCCTTAAATATTTTAAATATTTTTGGATGTTTGTTCCTGTTCTCATCATGGATCTTTGAGCGCTTCCTCTAGTCTCTTAAGAGCTGAAAGGGGACTCCGACTCCTAGTTATAAAGGATCCGACTATCAGAACCTTTGCTCCAGCCCTCTTCGGATGATTTATTGTCTTATCATTTATTCCGCCGTCAACCTCTATGAGTTTATCTGGAAAACGCTTCGATATCATCCTTATCTTCTCAGTTGCTTCATCAGCATACATCTGTCCACCCATACCCATTGGAACAGACATCACCAATATTATATC
>WAQA01000012.1 GCA_015520475.1 Candidatus Bathyarchaeota archaeon
CCTATAACGATTTCAAATATTGAAAGATGCATTGATATCCACATACAAGTTGCAGTTCGGGCAGCAGAAGGAATGGAAGGATAAAAATAAATGAATGTGGATTATTCTATGAATAAGAGGCTGGAAAAGTAAGAATTTGGATCATTGATTTGATGGTTGAGGTTAAAATTGTATGGCTGAAGAGAACGAGAAGGTTTTGATCATATGTGAAAAGCCTGATGCTGCGATGCGTGTAGCTAAGGCTCTAGACGAGAAGGAAGGGCCCATTAAGAGACAGATTAAAGGAGTTCCATACTACGAGGCTAGGAGGGATGGGAGGAGGTTAGTAATTGTTCCGGCTCTGGGACACCTATATACTGTGGCGCCTAAGATCAAAGATAGAGAGGTCTACCCTGTCTTCGACTTTTATTGGTTACCTAAACATGTTGCTGAGAGAGGATCAAAACATACAAAGACATGGATAGAGGTTATATCGAGACTGTCAAAGGAAGCTGACAGTTTCATCCTTGCAACAGACTATGACATTGAAGGTGCGACTCTCGGATATACAATCCTCAAGTATGCATGCGGAGGAAAAGAAGGCGAAGCTAAGAGGATGAAGTTTTCAACGTTAACCGTGAATGAACTGAGAGAGTCATACAGGAACCTTCAATCCCACATAGAGTTCCCGCTTGTCGAGGCAGGCGTATGCAGACATTTCGTAGACGCCATCTACGGAATCAACCTATCACGTGCAATGACGATAGCCGCTAAGAAATATAGCGGTAAATATTCAACTTTGAGTACAGGGAGGGTTCAAGGACCAACACTTAACTTTTTAGTTGCAAGAGAGAAGGAGATAAACTCCTTCGTTCCGATACCATACTGGAAGGTCACCGCTAAGGTTAGGATTTCAGGATCAATATATATTGCCCAATACGAGAAGACATCAATTGAAAACTTAAGTGAAGCTGAAAGAATAGTCAAAGAGTGCGAGAATAGTCAAGGCACAGTTGTGAATGTAGAAGTTAGGAGCATACGGCAGTCCCCTCCTAAACCATTTGATCTAGGCACCTTACAGACAGAAGCCTATGGAATCTTCAAGTACACGCCTCAGAGAACCCTAAATATAGCTGAGCGACTATACCTCCAAGCGTTAATATCCTATCCTAGAACAGCAAGTCAGAAACTGCCACCCTCAATCAATTATAGGGAGATCCTGAAGTCGCTGGGTAGATCATCCAAGTATGAGAGATTATCTAACCTTCTACTCAGCAAAGAGAGACTTGTACCCAATGAGGGGAAGAGACAGGATCCAGCTCATCCAGCCATCTACCCAACTGGTAACTTACCTGAGAAGACCCTAAGCGAACCTGAACGGCGATTATGGGATTTAATAGTGAGACGTTTCATGGCTGTATTTGGAGATGACGCGGTAAAGCAGAGCATGAAAGTAACATTGGACATAAATGGTTACAGATTCCATCTGAGAGGGAGACGAATAATAGAGGAGGGCTGGATGAAATTTTATAGGCCGTACACTAGAACAGAGGAGGTTCTCCTACCATCCATAACTGAAGGAGACAAGGTTGAGGTTATAGAGATAATTCGGGAGGACAAGTTTACCAATCCCCCACCACGCCATAATCCAAGCAGCCTCCTAAAGAAGATGGAGGAGGTTGAGATAGGAACGAAGGCCACAAGAGCTGAGATAATCGAGACCCTCTACAAGAGAGGATATATAGTAGATGAAAGGATAAAAGTGACGGATTTAGGCTTCGACGTCATAAACGTGCTGATGAAGTACTGTCCAACAGTAATCTCAGTTGACTTCACAAGAGATCTAGAGAGAAGTATGGAGGCGATACAGAATGGCAACGAGAAGATGCAGAACGTTATAGATAAGGCAGTTAACCATCTGAGACCAGTACTGGAAACCTTCAAGAAAAGAGAGAAGGAGATAGGTCAAGCTCTAAGCGAGGCTATAAGGAAGGCTAGATTCCAGGATCGATACGTCGGTACATGCCCGACATGTAAAACTGGAAGCCTGATGATCCTATATTCCAAACGTACAGGAAAACGTTTCTTAGGATGTACAAACTATTTTAGAGGGTTATGTAAGACGTCATATCCCCTCCCACAGAAAGGTACAATAAAACCTGCACGTAAAAACTGTAAGTTATGCGGATGGCCTCTAATCCTGGTTAAAGCCAGAGGAAAGAGGCCTTGGAATCTATGCTTCAACCCTAACTGTCCATCAAAGACGGAGAGATCAAGTTGAAATGTGAGATCTGTGGAAGAGAAGCCAACAGTAGATTCTGCGATCTACATGAAGAGGCATACCGCAACCTCCTCGAGAAATATGAAGTCTGGAAAGGCAGATTAGACATCACATGGAATGAATATTTGAGGAGGATTATTGAGAATCCCAATACTGGCATATGGGCAAAAGAAGTAGCTAAACACTTATCCTCCCAGAAAAGAAGAGATGATGGACGTTAGGCTTAAATTCTTCTTCGAAGTTACTTCTCTTGTTGATTGTTCGGTGTTAAGGCTGGAAAGTAGAGGATGATGGATTACGCCCCGTCAAGATACGTAACAGTCAATTATGAAAGAGGCATCATATTACGTCAACGACGGATGTTATGGTGATGGATCATGCGTAGAGAAATGGGACATAGAATGGCTACGTTGAGTAGAACCATTAGAAAGGCGTATTGGAGAATGAGCATCTCCAAGATGCCTAAGACGATAATCGCATATGCTCTGATTCTTATTGTAATCTTTCTTTTAGGTGGGGGAATATATGACATTGTAACGATGCCGCCTCCATACTGGGTTTACGGCGGAACCATAAACTTCTTCTATCCCTCTCTCGGCTTCCAGCTCCTCGGAGAGAGCGTAATAGTGATGATACTATATGCTATAGGAACAGCCGGTCTCCTCATCATCTACCACAGCATCAGATACGTGAATAATCCTAGACAGGCAGCTATAGCCCTATTCATAGGTTTAACCTTCTTTCTCATAGCATTCATACTCATCGAATCGATAATATACAATTACAAGATGTACTTCTATGGATAATATCTTGGATCACTCCTTCTCCATCCAAAATTAAATAATTTAGATTAAAGAGTCTCATGGAGGGGATACTGAATATATGAGAACTATCGAATGGAGAGACGGGGAAGTAGTCACAATAGATCAGACAAGACTTCCAGAGGAAGAAGTATGGATCAGATTGAGAACATGCAATGATGTAGCCTCAGCCATAAAGGACATGAAGGTTCGAGGGGCACCATTGATAGGAGCCGCAGCCGCGTATGGACTTGCACTTACAGCGTACCATTCAAATGCAAAGGACAAGAATAGTCTCCTCTCAGAACTAGATGAGGCAGCTGAAAGATTGAGGAGTACAAGACCTACAGCCGTCAACCTCTTCTGGGCTATCGAAAGAATCTTGGAGAAGGCTAGAAGAGCAACCGGTGAAGTTGAGGATTTAAGAAGGACCGTAATTGAAGAGGCTGAGAGAATAGCTGAGGAAGACGTTGAATCTAACCGTAGAATCGGAGAGAACGGCGCGGATCTGATAGAGGATGGAGACGTTATATTGACGCATTGCAACGCCGGCAGCCTAGCAACAGTCGAGTATGGAACTGCACTTGCAGTTGTAAGAGCAGCACATCTAGAAGGAAAGAGGATAAGTGTGATCGCCGATGAGACTAGACCGAAACTCCAAGGTGCAAGACTTACAGCTTATGAATTGATACGTGACGGTATACCAGTTACATTGATCACTGATAGCATGGTTGGATATGTGATGTCTAAAGGGATGGTTGACAAGGTTATTGTAGGAGCAGATAGAATAGTTCAGGATGCAGTTATAAATAAGATAGGGACATACACGGTTGCGGTATTAGCCCATGAACATAACATTCTACGTGGCTGCTCCAACATCAACATTTGATCTCTCAGCCACATCTAAAGACGTCATCATAGAGGAGAGATCTCCAGATGAAGTGATATTTATAGGGTCGAAGAGAATAGCGCCTGAAGGAGTTAAAGTCTTCAATCCAGCATTCGACATAACACCGCTAAGATATGTTGATTCGATAATATGTGAGAAAGGAATATTACATCCCGCAAGGTACGATAACATTATTAAACCCGGCATGCTGAAAGAGATATTCTAGGTTAGAATCATGAGCTGCGAAGAGGAAACAAAAGCGGAGAAATCCAACGTCCAAAGAGAAGAGAAGGTGAAGATAAAGGCAACCTTCACGAAGGGAGAGATAATAGTCTCCTCAACCAAGGATATAGAGGGGTTGAAGAGTCGAGGTTATGGCTCACAGAAGGAGAACGGATTATCACTGGAATTCTTTGAGGCACTCTACCTATTAAGTAAGGATTTAATAGAGATTATAGATGAGAAAACCGGGAAGAAGATAACATTCCAAGATCTACTTAGAGAGTACAGATCCCTTAAGGAAAACGCTTGGGTCAAATATTTAATATACAGGGATCTCAGAAGCCGCGGATACGTTGTCCGCGAAGGATTCGGGTTGGGAATAGACTTCAGAGTATATGAAAGAGGCAGATATGGCAAGGGAACAGCGGACTATTTAATATATGGCATAAGGGAGGGGCAGCCCGTTGCCATTGAGAGGATAGCCCAAACACTTGATTACTCCCAGAACCTCAAGAAGAAACTTATACTTGCAGTACTGAATCGCCGCGGAGAGATCGTATACTACTCCCTCTCAAGATTAACGTTTTAAACATCCCGGTAGATCCCTTATTGGAGGAAGACATGTTGCCTCAAAAACACTTCAGAACAGTCCGTGGAATGAGAGATCTACTTCCAGAAGAGGCTGAGGAGCTCAGATGGATCGAAAAGGAAGCAAGGAGAGTAGCTGAATCCTTCGGCTACAGAGAGATAATAACTCCACTAATAGAATCCTATGAGTTATTGGCATTAAAAATAGGTGAAGAGAATAGACGGCGCATGTACGTCTTTGAGGATCTAGGAGGTAGAAAAGTTGCTCTTAGACCTGAATTCACAGCCTCCATAGCCAGGCTAGTTGCGGCTAAGATGATGAATAAACCGAAACCAATCAGGCTCTTCTGCACCGGAAGCCTATATAGATATGATGAACCTCAATACGGCAGATACAGAGAGTTTTGGCAGGCAAACTATGAATTGATAGGATCGAATAAGCCAGACGCAGATATTGAAATACTCATATTAACGGATTCTTTAATGAAGAGATTAAACCTGAAAGACTACTATGTCAAGATTGGACATGTAGGATTGATCCGTGGAATTTTATGCATGGAAGGGATAGGAGAAGAGGAACAGAACCATCTCATGCATCTTCTAGACAAGAAAATGTTTGATGAGGCAATGGCATACCTTAAAGGCATAGGCTGCAGCCAAAAATGTATAGAAACATTAAAGAACATGACAGAAGCCAGAAGCGAAGACAAACATGAAGCCATAGAGAGCATCATAAAATTGGTTGGAGATTATAGAGAGGCATACTCAGCCGCTAAGAACCTCTCAGAAATCTTGGATCTACTGGAGGAAGCCGATGTAGGAATAAGATACATTGTGGATGCTGGATTCGCTAGAGGACTCGAATACTACACCGGAATGATATTCGAAGTCTTCGTTCCAGATATGGAGATAGCTATTGGAGGCGGCGGAAGATATGATCGCCTAATCGAGCTCTTCGGAGGAGAACCTACACCAGCCGTCGGCGTAGCCTTCGGGATAGACCGTATCATGCTAGCCCTAGAAAGAGGCAGAACAAGAACAAGAACCGAAACCAAACCAAACATCCTAATCATCCCAGTCAACGAAGAAGTGAGAGGGGAAGCATTCAAGATATCATCAATACTTAGGGAGGCAGGCTTAACAGTTGAGATTGAAGTTATGGGAAGAACCGTCTCCAGATCCCTCTCAGACGCTGATAGAAGAGGGATAACCCACACCATAATAGTTGGCCCTAAAGAGATTAAGCAGGGAAAGATAATAATTAGAGACATGAAGACAAGAAAACAGAGAGAGGTCCACATCAGTAGAATACCTGAAGAAACAATAAATCTTCTAATGTCCCATAACTAAGAACTTCAATGCCAAACAACACCTGAGATGAATAATGGATCATCAAACCCTCAAACATACAGAACTGGAAGGAGACATAAACAGTTAAGGCTGGATCAAGCATGAAATTGATTGTGGCGATAACTGGTGCAAGCGGAGCCATCTACAGCAGACGCCTACTAGAGATACTTAGAGAATTAGGTGTGGAGGTGCATCTAATCATAAGTAAGGCTGCAGAGGGAATCATCAAGCATGAACTTGGAATAACAAGGAGTGAGATAGAGAGACTAGCCAGATATGCATATAGAGAGGATGATATGGAAGCGCCGCTCTCCAGCGGAACATTCATAGTCGACGGGATGATAATCATCCCATGCAGCATGAAGACGTTGGCTGGAATAGTAAACGGATACTCTGAGAACCTTATACTAAGAGCAGCCGATGTAACCCTAAAAGAGAGAAGAAGACTAATCATAGTTCCCAGAGAGACCCCATTAAGCACAATACATCTACGTAACCTTCTAGAAGCAGCTAGAAACGGAGCGATCATACTACCTGCCATGCCAGCCTTCTACCACAAACCAGAGAGAATAGATGATCTGGTAGACTTTATAGTTGGAAAGATCCTTGACTCCATAGGAATCAAGCATAAACTCTTCAGAAGATGGTGTGGAAAGAACGGATAGAAACGGAGATCACAGTATACCTGAAGATTATATGAAGTACTGAGATAGAGGATGACGATGCATCAGAAACATACATCAACAAAGCCTAAAAAGAAGGTGGAAGGAACGATTTTATAAGCAGCCACCATCATACCATAGCAGTGTAGGAAGGATACTCTTGAAATCGAAGGTGGTTGCATCATCCATCATCAGGAGGGAGGTTAGGAGAGACCTAAGCAGCTTAATAGGGAACTTAGCGGACATTATCTACATAACCGACTGGAAAAGCAACAATTCGCTTAAGAGACTGAAGGATGCTGAAGTGCTTATTCCACTCCACGAGGAAGTTGATGATGAACTGCTCAACCACACCCCTAAACTAAGACTTGTCGCCCGCCTAGGAGTTGGTTACGACCGCATCGACGTAAAAGCATGCACAGAACACGGAGTCTACGTCACCTACACTCCTAATGTTCTGTCTAATGCAGTGGCAGAGC
>WAQA01000013.1 GCA_015520475.1 Candidatus Bathyarchaeota archaeon
ATCTCCAGCCTGCCTTCTAACATCTTCAGCTTCATCTATCAGGAAGGATCTATTTAAGTTAGTGCATATATGGTTCCATGGAGTGGTTGATCCAATATCTCTCATCCCCACATACTCTTCAACGTTGATTCTTTTTTCTCGGAGGGCCCGTCGCCATGCTCCTAGGCTTCCTCCGTATCGGGCTGCTGCCTCAATAGCCTCTCCAATTCTCCTATCACCCAAGCTTAGAAGAGCTTGGATCATGGCGTGTCTTGGGTCAAGATGACTTATTAGTATCCGTTTATCCCCCTTTAACTCCTTCTTCAGCGTTCTTAGCGATTCTCTGATGTATTCTATTCTTGGGAATTGCTCCCATTGGAGTGGGGTTTGAGCTTTAGGAATTAACGGGTTTATGCTTAAATGTATAGATTTACTGCTGAATCCTAAATCAGCTATCCTCTTCGTTAGATGTGCTATGCTCTTTACATCTTCAATGCTCTCTCCAGGTAGACCTATCATAAAATAAAGCTTTAATCTTTTAATGCCGTTTTTTAGAAGCGTATCAGCAGCATCTATCAACGTTTCATCATCAATCATCTTTTTAATGATCTCCCTGATCCTCGGGGATGATCCGTCTGGAGCCATCGCTATGGTTCTCTGTTTTCCTTGGGCAAGCAGTCTTGCAATCTTCTCGGTTACTGCTTCAGGGCGGATCGAAGGAATCGAAAGTTCAAGTCTATTGGTGACTATTAACTCGCATAAATCTTCAAGTCTATGATAATTTGATATTCCCGCGCCTATCAGTGAAACTTTCCCTACAGGAGTATATTTAAGTCCGCTCTCAAGTATCTCTTCTATCCTCGATATGCTTCTGTCACGCTTAGGTCTTCCAATACATCCTATAAGACAGAATCGGCATCTTAAACTGCAGCCTCTAACAGCCTCGATTGTAAATGTCTTTCCGAAGACGGGCATATATGGGCTTCTATCATCTACTAGTGGTATCTGCTGGGCTATTGGATGCGGAGCGTCATCCAGTCTTCTAGCCCATACCTTCACTGTAGGGTTTGATATTTCAGGCACGTATACGCCTTCTAAATCTGCGAATTCCTCTGCATGTCTGGATGGGACCTTATATATTTTTATTCTGTCTATCAGCTGATCTATGAGTGGTTCAGCCTCTCCTATCACGAATAAGTCGAAGTACTCAGCTAATGGTTCAGGATTGGCTGTTACAGAGGGGCCTCCAGCTATTAAGAGCGGTCCCTCACCCTTCCTCCTCTCCCTCTTTAATTGGATATTGGAGTTCAGAAGCATCTTGATAGTATTCACGTAATCCTCTTCATATTGGAGTGTGAAGGCTATGACGTCGAACCTTTCTAGAGGCTGATTTGATTCCAAGCTCCTCAGCGGTTCATCTGATATTGGAAGGAAGAACCTTTCACATAATACGTCTTCACGTGAATTCAGTAGGGCATATAGGAGTTTAACTGTTAATCCGCTCATTCCAGCCCGGTAGACGTTTGGGTAGCATAACGCAACTTTTAAATCAACTCTTCTCCAGTTCTTCTTGATGATGTTTAATTCTCTTATCTGTTCCAATCCATCTCACATCTAGAAACAGGATACAGCTTTATTGATGATTGTTTAGGCTCTAATTCTATCAGGTAAGTATCTGCGGAGAGGATCCTCTCTTAAGAGATTCTGGAGCTCCAATATACTTAAACCTTTAATTGGATCTCCGTAGATTTCGCATGTTACCTCCATATTTATCTTCTCAGTTCCCCTAATAACTATCTCAGCTTCTCTCCCTGAGGTGAGTGATAGGTGGATATGTGTTATCTCCTCCCTCTCTCCATCTATTTGAGCTGGTATCTTCTCGATTCTTTCAATCTTGAATCCGGCTTCTCTAATATGTTTGATGACGGCGTCTGGGTTTGAAGCGTAAACCATTATGTCTATATCGCTGTTTTTGTTTGCGGTTCCTCTCCATACGCTTCCTATCAGTCTTGGATTGAACCTTTCCAGTTTCATCATGACCTTGAGCGCTTCTTTTCTGATCGATATTAATCTCCTCTTTCTCTCCTCTCCTTCAAATTCGTCTGCTAACCTATCAAGTTCAATAGCTACTTCAAGGTTGCTCGGTAAGATTCTTGTACCTAAGTTTTCAGCCGCTTTAACCTTCGCCTGTTTAAACTCTTTCTCTTGTAG
>WAQA01000014.1 GCA_015520475.1 Candidatus Bathyarchaeota archaeon
CCCTCCCAGCGATGATAGAGGTTGAATGTCCACGCTGCGGGGCGAGGGGGGAGGTTGATGTCAGCGGCGGAGAGATCAAGTGGACCCTCAAATAGGAGGCTTGGAAGACGTGAGAGACTCGTCCTCACCCAGATCTTCCTAATATTCAATGGCAGAGCAGGAATAATACACTTCGAAGACCTAAAGGACAGCCTCCTAACAGACACCGATACATGGAGCGAGTATTGGAGGAGGATTAGAGAGGCTGAACTGTGCAGGCAGGCCCTCTACCGCCTAGAGGATAGGGGATACCTTAGAAGGTTGAGGAGATCCGACGGCTCCACCGTAAGATGCAGCCTCTTCGAGGTTACAGAGGAGGGGGTTAGGGCTGGAAGATCAGCTGCAAGGGAGACCCTTAAAGAGGAAATCGTCAAAAGAGCAGTAAACAATCTTAGACTCAGAGGGGTAGGATGGGCAACAATCAACGAGATAAGGGATGAGGTTTGGAGGGCATCAAGAGCAGCGAACCTCTTCACAGACAGGGGAGAGTTCGATGGGTACTGGACGAAGAGGAGGCTCGGCTTAACCCTGAAACGTCTAAACCTGAAGAGGACGCAGAGACACGTGAATGGAAGGGAGAGATGGGGATACATACTTGATGGAACAAGATAAACCCTTAAACGGACATTCCATATCCGTCCACTCCATTATAGTGTTCCATCCTCAACGAGCCCTCCAACAACTTCTAGAGTGACTGGATGAATGTAAGTATCTCCCGCTTACACTTCTCGATTACTGCTTTAGGAACCTCCCCTCCTAGACCGGCTGAATTCAGAATCTTCCCTGCAACGTTCTCCCCTATCCTGTTTCTGAAGCCATTTCTGGTCTGTGTTAGCCAGCCGAGCCTCGTAAGCCTCCTTAGATATTGACGCACCGTTGACGGGGACCTCCCAACCGAATGGGCAACCATCGACTCATCGAAGGTTACGTCTGAACGCAGTGAAGAGGCGAACTTCAAGATCTGCTTTGCAGTATCGGTTAGATTGGCGATCTCATTCACTATCCGGCTCATACGTATTATTATATGCGGGTTCAACCTCCACGCGTCAGCCTCCTCCAGCAGCCCTATCCTCCGCTCATACTCCCTCCGGATCTCCTCAACCCTCCGCCTATGCTCCTCAACACTTATGAAGCCGCTGGTCAGCCTCCTCAGATCCTCCAGAACCTTCGATGCAGCCTCAACAGCGCCGCTTAATGATTCTGAGAGGGATATGAGAGGCTGCCTCGACCGCTGCATCTCCCTACTCAGAACCTCAACCCTCCCAGCCAATGATGAGAAGTCAGCCTTCCCCGCCGGTTCAAGCCTCCTCCTGAGCTCCCTGTTCTCCTCCTCAAGCCTCCTCACCTTCTCAACCTGGGCTGCATAGAGATCCATAACCCTCTCCTCAAGCCTCTCCAGCTTCTCACTTACTCCCGGAACCTTCAGGAGTTCAGGCGGCAGCTCAATCCTGAATCTCTGGGCGAGCTCCAAGTCATGCTCCAACCGCTCTATCCGCCGATCCTTCTCCTCAAGCTCCCTCTGAAGCTCCTCCAACCGAGCCTTCAACTCAACAATCTCATCACGCCTCTCAACCTTCTCCCTGATGATATCTTGGAAGTACTCCGTCAACTCCTTCGAGACTGCTGAGACCTCAGGCGTTGAGACCTCCCTGATCTCAAGCGTCGGGGTCTCAGCTACGTGGGGGGTTCGTCTAGACACAACCCTAAACTTTACAGGGGCCCTGAGCCTAAGCGGGTAGTAGAGGATAGCCTCCTCACTCCTTAACCCAGGCAGCTCCTTCACAACATCAACGAAGCCTGGATCCCTACCCCTGAAGAAGTCCCTGACAACCTGCAGGTCATGCGGCAACGTCAACCGCTTAAAGATTAATATGTCACATAATCCCAGGGCCGTCTTATCTATCGTTGCGCTTCTATGACTGACGAGGCATACGCCCAGCCCTGCGTGGCGGCCCATCTCTATAATGTCGAGTATAGGCCTCTTACACGGCGGATTCCCAGTCTGAGGGATGAAGTTCTGAGCCTCCTCAATCAGCAGCCAGCATGGAGTCTTAACCTTCAAGCCGTACTCGTAGAGTTCAGCTGCCAAGTCAGCTATGAAGAACGGTTGATCCGCACGTCTCATCCCAGTCAAGTCAACAACGGCCTTAAGCCTCCTATCCAGAACAGCCCTGGCAACCTCAGATCCGATATGAGGGTCAAGCGGTACATCAGCATGAGAACCGCCGAAGACAACAACCGGATAACACGCCTTCAAACTCCAATACTCACCGACAACATCGAGGATCAAGACTGGATATCCAGCCTCGATCAGCTGCTCAGCCTGGACGGCGGCGAGCCAGGACTTACCGGCGCCCCTAGTCGCCAGTATAGCCTCCCCACTACCAGCCAAGTCACTGGCTGAGAGGCGGAGCCTCCCATCATCGCTGAGAACAACCTCAGACAATCCCCTTCATCCCATCCCTTCCAACCGAACAGTCATAACAGCCACATCACACATGAATTAGCCGTCCCAAACAACATCCACTACACAACCAGAACCCCTATCATCACTAAAATATTTTAGCTGGTCAGGTAAATCAGCTTTTGGCATACTCATTCACATCCCATCAAATAAGGCTTCATCCAGACCCCTCCACCCAATCACCAAATAATTGAAGGCTTAAACTTTAAAGGGAGCTTTTAAGTTGCCGCTGACCCCTCAATGGATGGGAAATGGATCATGTCTCCAAACCGCTTCAGAACAGTCCGTACATTATGGTTCGAGGATATTGGATTGCGGAACATCAGGATCTTCGACACTCCGGTTGGGAGGCTGAGTCTACGTCAACTCATCATAATCTCATCCTTCACCGGTCTAGGCTGGCTCTCATCCCTCCCCTTCACCAGCATCATCTATAAGGTGGCTGTTGGAGGGTTGATGTTCGGAGCCGGCGTGGCCCTTGCAATGCAGAGGCTGAAGGTTGTAGCTCCTGAAAGGATTATTCTCTTGGCATTGGGCTTCGGAAGAAGATTCCCTGTTAAGCCTTCAGAAGGGGATGGATCCCGGAGTGGAGAGGTCTCCCCGGCTGGGAAGATGAGGATATCAGCGGATCTGGAGGATCCCGTGAAGATTGTTGGTGTACTGAGGGATCCATCCACAGGGGAGGTTCTATATGGGAAGCCATACACCGTTATCGTTGGAGGTGAACCCTGCAGTTCAGGAGTCAGTGATGAGCAGGGCTTCTTCGCAGCATTCTTCACGCCTAGAATGTACGGCGAGTATAATGTTGAGGTTAGACCTGAAGGCTACTTGAGGGGGCAGATGTTCAGGTTGATCGTTGAGCCGAGGGGAGGCTTGAAGATTGCATAACCTCGAGTACGCCTATGAGGTTTACCCATCAAACTTTTATCTGCTGCCCAGGCATCGTAGGGAGGGCCTAATCGATAATTTCAGGGCCTTCCTGAATGCCCTCTCATCCGAGTTGAGGATCACGGCGATACGTACGGAGAGGACTGTGGGGATAGGTGATCAAGGGATAGTTACGAGCTACTATAGATTCTTCATGGAGAGCTGTGAGCCGATAGATTATCTGCTTGAGGCCTATGGGATAAGGTTCCAGCCTATCATAGAGGCGCCGAGGCTGGAGCCGGTTAAGATCTTCAGGAAGCATATGGCGCTTAAGGGTGGGGTTCTGATGAGGGCCTTCACGGTATATGCATTGCCTGAACTCCTCACCGAAGGCTTCATCTCCGAGCTCTACGGAGTGGCTGAGAGGATAATCCTCCATATTAGGCCCCTCCAACCCGATGTTGCAGCCGCTAAGATTAAGGGTTACAGGACCCTGCTGCAGAGCATCGTAGACTCGGATGTTGCTGGGGGTAGGAGGCCTAGGATTGATGATTTGATGAGGTTGAGGATGGCTCAGGAGGCGTATGAGGCGTTATCCGCAGGATCCACCAGACTCTTCAAGGTAACCTTCAATGTATGCGCTGCTGGAAGATGCATCGAGGAGCTTATTGAGGGGTCTAGGAGGGTGAAGCAGACCCTCCACGCTAGAATGTTCAGGGTTGACTGTCCAGCCTTCATGCAGTATGGGATGGCCCTTGGAGTTGACGGTAAACATCTCTATATGGATACTGGAACGTTAGGCGCCTTCTACCCCTTTGTAAGCGCGGATCTAATAGAATCTCCTGGAGGAATATTTCTAGGCGTGAACAGGCTTACAGGAGCCCCCGTCATCTATGATCCATGGCTCAGAATGAACTATAACATATTGATAGTTGGGAAGTCTGGGGCTGGAAAGTCATTCCTAAGCAAGATCATACTCTCAAGGTTTGCATCAAAGAATAGGGAGCTCTCATTCTTCATAATTGATCCTGAAGCGGAGTATGTGAGGGTTGGTGAGCTCCTAGACGCTAGGATCGTAGATGTGGATGGAAAGGTTAACCTGGGCATGGACCCCATCAGAACGTTCAAGATCGACAAGGACGCCGCAGCTGGACTCATCTATGCATTGGCAGGGATAAACGTGAGGGGGGAACGTGAGGTTATCAGAGGCCTGGTTGAGG
>WAQA01000015.1 GCA_015520475.1 Candidatus Bathyarchaeota archaeon
GAAACTGGAATATTTAAGGATACCCTAAGCTATACTGTTGTCTTAGGATTAATAATAGATTCTTTAGAGTTGACTGTAGGGTCTGAGGAAAACTAAAGAGATAAATTGATGTTTAACTGAGATTAGGTAGATCTGCCGTGATTAAGGATCCTTATGGGAGACCGGTTACGAGCGTTCGGGTATCCATTACTCAGAAGTGTAACCTGAACTGTTTCTATTGTCATCATGAGGGTGAAACTTCCGATTTAAGGGAGGAGATGACGGCTGAAGAGATCGAGAGGGTTATGCGGGTGGTATCCTCCTATGGCATTGAGAAGGTGAAGTTGACCGGTGGAGAACCTCTCATGAGAGATGATATCCTAGAGATTGTGCATAGGATAAATGGTATCCCTGGAATATGCGAGGTCTCCATGACTACGAACGGCACGCTCCTCCATAGATTTGCTGATTCATTGGCGGATGCCGGCTTGGCAAGGGTGAACATTAGCCTGGACACGTTGAAGCCGCAGACGTACAGGATGATCACGGGAGTCAACGCTTTAGATGATGTTCTTTCAGGGATAAGAGGGGCTGTTAATGCAGGTTTAAGCCCTGTTAAGATAAATATGGTTCTTCTTAGAAGCGTGAATGATTGTGAGGTTTGGGACATGATTGAATTCTCTAGGGAGAACGGATTAATCCTCCAGTTGATAGAGCTTGAATCAGGAGAGGTTAACGATGAATTCTACCGGAGATATCATTTCGACATGTCGATTATTGAACGTGAATTGGAGGAGAAGGCTGATCGGATAATCGTTAGGGATATGCATCATAGAAGGAAGTATCTCCTCAATGGTGGTGTTGAGGTGGAGGTTGTGAAGCCGATGCACAACACGGAATTCTGCAGGTACTGTAATAGGATGAGGATAACCTCGGATGGAAAGTTTAAGCCGTGCCTCTTCAGATCAGATAATCTATTAGACTTCTTGACTCCTATGAGGAGAGGAGTTCCAATTGAAGATTTAAGGAGGATATTTGAGGATTCCGTTAGGAGGAGGGAGCCCTTCTTCAAGTAACACTTCCATTCAACATGTTCTCCTCTTAATATTCATTGGGGACCTCTCTTCCATATATGCTTCAATGGATTATAGTTGGAGTCTTAGGCGAGTAGGACCGCCCCGCTCGGCTCATACTCCCCCCTCACCTCATACCCGGTGAGATCCGAAATCTTCTCCGCTGCTTCCCTTATATCCTTCATGAATGGCATAGACTCCCTGCTCAGTCTCCTCTGGCTTTCCCCGACCCATTCATATGCCTTAACCTCAATGAAGTCCGGTTCAGCCTTCTCTATCAACTCGGCGTATCCCTTATAGTTGAGCATGTTCAACCCCTTAATCATCGTAAGCCTTATCACCCTCCTAGTCTCTAGGCTTGGAAGGATATCTAAGGTTGAGGTTACCTTCTTCCATGCATCCCTTATAAGCGGCCTCACAACCTTTATGTATGTCTTCTTGTCTGGAGCTGAGAGTGAAACGTATAGCTGGAATGGTAGAGGATCCATCCTTTCAAGAGCCTTAGGCATCGTCCCATTCGTTACAAGGAAGGTTATGATCCCCCTCTTCTTCGCCTCCTCAACCAACCCTGAAATGTAGGGGTATAATGTCGGTTCACCGGTTAAGCTCATAGTCATCATTGTAGGCTTTAATGCCTCCTCAAGTTTCTTCCTATCAACCTTTGGGTTTCCCTTGAATCCTATGAGTAGATCCCTCCTCTTCTCAATAGCGTCTTCAACTATAACTTCAGGATCATCCAACTCTATGATCTTTAATGGGAACTCCCTCCAGGATAAGCCTGGCCTATCCCCAGAATGGATTCTCCAGCAGTATAGGCAGTGGCAGTTACATCCTATGTAGGGAGTCATCTCCATGCATCTATGGCTCTGAACTGGCGGGTACCACAGCTCTTTGTAGCATACCCTATTGGATCTTAGGCTCTCCCTTGTCCATCTGCATATCTTAACTGCGCTATGACGATTCCTACCGAGCAGCCTATAACCTTGCTTATGATATATCCTCTCGATCTCCGATAGGTCACTGTTCACTGAACCCTTCAACCCATACTCATCTCTTCTTTTCATTATCGTTTATCCAGCAGACACTGTTAAATGATACATCATATTCATTCTTAACGTCTTAGGGCAATAAATCTTCTCTTATAAGGAATAATTATTATTTGGTGTATCATCATCTCAGCTGAATAATGCTTCCATCTAGAATTATCCTATATAATCCGAGATTCTCTTCTGTATGCTTCCCTCCTTAAGGCTTATAACATACTCGATTACATCATCCACGTCTCTGAAGTGTAGGTTCTGTATCGCAGTGAAGCCCCAACCAGTACATTTTATACTGGAGATTATCGATGCTACAGTAACAGACTTCATGAGGTCATTGGTGAGCTTATATGCTGCGATGAATGCGCCGCACCATGTGTCCCCTGCACCAGTCGTATCCACAACCTTCTTAACCGGATATCTCAGGCTGGGAACCATGTGGATGTCACCTTCACAGCTCATTATCGCTCCCAACTCTCCTAAAGTAACTATGAGCATCCTTGATCTCAGAAGTTTAATAGCTATTGAGAGAGAGTCTGTTTCGGTAAGCATCTTTGCTTCAGCATCGTTAAGTATGAAGAAGTCGGCTTCCTCAGATATCTCCTTTAGGATCCGCCTATCCACCCTACTGCTCAGATATCCGCTCCACGTATTCACTGAAATCTTTGTCTCAGGAGACTTCTCCTTGATCCTCCGGAGTATACTCTGCGCTCTTCTAGGTTTGATAGGTGATAGATGTACGAGATCCCTTGAACCTAAAGATTTGAGGAATGCTTTAGAGAGCGCTATTCTTGAACCAGCCCCATACTCAACCTTCAGGTAATCCGCATCCCATCTCTCATCATACTTGATCTGGAAGGTTGTCGGTGGGAGCTTAGAGAACCTGATAAACCTAGTGTTTAATGATTCAAGAACGTCCAGAAACTTGTAGCCTCTCCCCACAGCCGAGACTAGATAGACATTTCTATAGAGTGTTCTCGCGGCTATAGCTGCGTATAGGGCTGCTCCTCCAGGCTGAACCCTAACGCCGTTAACGTTCTCCACCCTATCAACGGAGACATGACCGATAAAGTAGATGTTCCCATCCAATCCGCATCATCCATTAATACTTGATGGTTGAATTTAAACATCTACTTAAGCTGCTCATCTATGCTGTCACATATCACTCGAGCTTAACGTGGACATGATAAAACATTTAAAGAAGAAAGTAACATTCGAGTGATATCAAAAGAGAGATGTTTAGAGGCGAGTTCTAATGGAGCAGCCTAAGATTAAAGCTGTAATATATGGTGTAGGAGCTATTGGAGGCTCAATAGCTAGGGAGGTTCTCAGGAGAAGGGGAATCGAGATAGTCGGAGCCATCGACATATCCAAGGACAAGGTTGGAAGGGATCTGGGTGAGGTTTTAGGGCTTGACAGGCTTCTCGGAGTGAAGGTTTCAGATGACGCTGGCGCTGTCCTCTCAAATACAGACGCTGACATAGCTATCCATGCAACCTCCTCATACCTGAGAAGGGTATATCCACAGATAATGGAGATAGTGGAGAATGGAGTGAATGTCATCTCAACCTGTGAGGAGCTATCCTACCCGTACATTTCAGATCAGCAGCTGGCCAAAAGAATAGATGAAGCAGCCAAGAAGCATAAGGTAACCGTTCTAGGAACAGGAATCAACCCAGGCTTTCTAATGGATACGCTTGCAATAGCACTTACAGGAGTATGCCAGAAGATCAACAATATAGTTATTGAGAGGGTTATCGACGCTGGGAAGAGGAGGGAGCCCTTCCAGAGAAAGATAGGGGCAGGATTAACAGTTGAAGATTTCAAGAGGAAGATAAAGGAGAAGATTATAACTGGACATGTCGGACTTGAACAGTCAATAGCTATGATAGCTGATGCATTAGGATGGAACCTCGAGGATATCCGCGTATATGATGCTGAACCGGTAGTGGCTGAGAAACCCCTAAACAGCGCCGTTGCAGAGATCCATCCTGGAATGGTTGCAGGTCTCAGTCAGAGGGCTGAGGGTATAATAGACGGGTGTAGCCGCATCACCCTGAACTTCAAGGCTTACATAGGCGCCGAGGAAGAATACGACTCAATCACGATTGACGGAGTACCCGAGATACATGAGAAGATAAGTCCATGCGTCCACGGAGATATCGGAACAGTATCGATGGTCGTCAACATGATACCGAAAGTTATAAACGCTTCACCTGGACTTGTAACGATGAAGGATCTCCCTGTACCTTCAGCCTCACTGGAGGATATGAGAATCTACATAAAAACTTGGAGGTGCCTATAGAGGCTATATTGGAGGTTGAATGAGCTTCCTCCTCTGAACTGGAATCCTACTCCACCTAATAAAATCTTTTGGAGGAGGCTCCTCACGATACAGATCATCCCTATAAGCCTCTAGAAACCTGTTATCTTGGCCTAGATACTCCGCGGCTGTGAGGACTCTATGCCCACGCTTCGAAGCCTCATCAAGGACAGGCTGAACCTTCAACCTCCAACCCCTATCCCTGAGTAGATGATGCTCCAATATGACCGTTGGAGTATGCATCGCTATCTCCCTAATATTTCTGAACGCATCCTCTATCCTACCCTGCTCCACCATACCAGACAGATATATTGGGGGACCACCTAAAATTATGAGGTCAGGCTTCAACCCAAGTATGATCTCCAAGGTATCACTGCACATCGGCCCCTGAACATCAGATGTGAAGAGAACCCTCTCAGAACCTCCATAATCTATAACGGTCATCACAACCCATCCTAGATCGGAGCTCTCCTCACCATGGAAGACAGGAGAAGAGAAACTCAGCACAGTCTCACCGAACCTAAAGGATCTCCCATCACAGACAACCAGCCTCTCCGCTTTCCTACCGCTCGTCTGAACAAACATCCATCCCCTACGCCTCTGACTAAAATTTATCGATGAACGATAACTCTTCATAAAGACTATCTTTCCAGAGTATATCCTCTCAGCTATACTCTCAGAGCACCAGTTAAAGGCCCAATCAGTATATGAGGGCGTCTGATGATCAAAGTGATAATGGCTCACCGTAACGATATCCACGTCCTCAGCAGCCTCCAATATCCTCCTCCTCCCATCCATAAGCGCCTCATACTCCCTCGGATGAGGGGGAAGACCGAAACGTCTAGGCCCCAACGAAACACCAGCATCAAGAAGAACCTTAACGTCAGGAGTCTCAACAAGCGTACACATAGACCTCACACCGAGACTCTCAAAAGCCAACGGAACAACCTTCACCCTCTTAAGCATCCCCGGTGAACTCCATGATTTATCCTAAGCAATCCCAACAGATACGGATCATCCTCTTAATAGAATCAATAACCTCCCACTTAATTATTACTTATAAGTATCGTTCAGCACCCTTCAAATGTAGACACTTCCATAATTGAAGATGAACATTCCATCTTGATTGATAAACCTTCAACCTCACCCCATCATAAAAATCTTCCAGGATCCAGTTCCAAGCATATAGACATTATCCAACCAGCATAACTTAAATTCCATGATGAACACGGTTTAATCTTAAAGGGCAGAGAATGCATAGCCAACCTAGAAGAGAAAGGTTTAAGTGATCCATACCATGTCCAAGAATGACATCTTCATAATCTTCACTATGGACTGCGAAAGAATAGAGAGGCACTCTCCTCCAGGAGGCCCTGAAAACTGGCAGCTGAGTGAACGGGCAATAAGAGGGTTTGCGCATGTACTGAAGGAGAATGATCTGCTGGCAACCTTCTTCATCGTCCCAGAAAATGCAGAGAAACATCGAGTCTTATGGTTGGAGCTTAATGGTTTAGGATTCGAACTTGCAGTCCATTATCACCCTCAAAGCTTCCGTGATGAAAGATGGAGAGATTATCTGGGCAGCTACCCATACAAGGAGCAGAAGAACCAACTCAAAGAAGCCGTCAAGGACTGGAGTAGAGCTCTAAGAATGAAACCTGAGAGCTTCAGACCTGGAAACTTCTCAGCCAATAATGACACCTTCAGGGTCCTCTATGAGTTAGGTTTCAGACAGGGAAGCGTAAGCGTCCCAGAACGGAACATACCTGAGTTTAGAGCGGTCTGGACCGGAGCATATCCATATCCACATCACGTTTCCCCAATCAACCGACTAATAAGCGGTAACCTAGACTTCTTTGAGGTCCCAGTAACCGTAAATAGAGAGAGAAGAGACTGGCAGGGAAAGAATCCACTTGAACTCAGAATCGAACTCGCCGAATTAAAGGATCATAAAGAGACGATAGAGAAGTGGATTCGTCATCTGGTGGAGAGAGAAATCCCAATAAAACATGTATTGGTGATCACACACAACACCTTCGATTACTCGAATAAATCGAATAAGATGAGGAAGAGACTAGAAGGCATAGCCAGATACGTCTACGAGATCCCTGAAGAATATGGATTACATCCCATACCCTCAACCATCAAAGAGATCCATCTAGAAACACATAGAAGATGCAGCTCCTCAGAAAAGGTTGTCCATAATTGAATCTTCTTTAACATTCTCAATCCCTCAGTTACTGATTACAAATATGCGAAATAGTATTCTCCAGTTAATAGTAGAATGCACATCCAATAACAGCATTTTTGATAATTCCCCTCTTTACTTCACGTCCAAGCGAGGATATATAAATTCAACCTTCATCTTCTTTTCTCTTCAATTCCTTTTTTTTTAAAGACAGGAAATAACAGGGTTAATATTATAGACAGTGCAATCCACATAATCCATGACCATGCAAAGATGAACCATCCATAAACGGCATTCAGATTATTATCTATAAAAATAGCTCCTAAAAGTCCTGTTACGGCAAATCCACTAAGAGATGCAGGCCAGATGATTGATGTTGATACTCTTACATTTTGATGTTTGAATGCATAAAAGATAAGGTAGGCAAAAAGATAACCAAAATAGATCCCTAAAGGCAGACTACTGAAAGGGCGATAAAATTCACGAAATCCTCTTCTAAGATTCTGCATAAGATTTAGCCCTACCCCCCCAGCTGTCTCCATAAGTTCTGTTTAATGTGATCCCTACAGTAGTATTTAATGGAGATCCCTTGAACGTGTACTCGCTGACGTCATGAATATAGCTACTAAAGCTACTATAGATATCGGGGGAGATGGGGAAACCAATTACACCAGTGCATAATGCGCCGTATACTACTATTCTGAACCCAATATACAGAACTAATGCAAAAAGGAGCCCAGTAACCAATATGAAGATAATACCACTAAGTTTTCTTGCATTTGTTTTGTCAATCATACCTGTTATGAAGCTGAAAGTTCCAGTGATGGCGGCGAACAGCATTATGCCATGAGTAACAAGTTCCTGAGTATAGAAATTGAGGAGCGTCTCTCTATACGAGGAACTCTTAGAAATATATGCCCACACAAAATCACTAAGGTTAAATATACCTATCAGAAGAGTTACAAAAAATAAGAACGCTAGACGCTTCAAGTAAACTTACACCTCAAGCATCACATTGAAGATGTATTAAACATCTGAAATAGTCCAGTTAGCTTACTACATCCTAAATGAGGATAATATGTCTGCCTTATAACTAAGTCTGGGATAAAACTATAAATCTTTTCTCATAACTCCAGAATGATGAGATGAACATCCGCCGCATTATAGAAAAATACAAAATTCACTTGGCATATAAAGTGTTTTGATATGTTTTATTGTGATGGTTTGGTATATGTTGTGGGGTGCTTTGATGTGTGTGGATGTATTTATGGAAGGATGTTTATGATCTTCTTCTGAGGGTGTATATTGCTGCTGCGATGATGATTATTGTGATTGCTGCGATTATTCCGCCGTATATCTTCCATGGGATCATCGTTTTGACTGTTAATGTTTGTGAGGTTTGAGCTGTGGTGTATCCTGTTTTTTGGGCTGTGATTATGATTTTGTATGTTCCTTCTTTGAGGTGAGAGGTGTCTATTGTTCCTTGGTATTCTCCTTTTTCTATTTCTGAGAGTCTTATAGTCTTATCATCTATGGTTGCTGTTACGGTTGCTTCTTTGACAGGGTTTCCCTTGTCGTCTCTTAGTATGGCTGATACTCTTACCAGGTCTCCTTGAGTCGCTGTATCTGGTGATAGATGGGCTGTTATTTGAAGTGGGATCACTGCCTTTATGGTTATGATTTGTGAGAGCTGAGACTCTTTGTATCCGGCTTTCTGGGCTGTGATGATCATGTTGTATCTTCCCTCTTTAAGATCGGCTGTTCTGAAGGTTCCTCTGTAATTTCCCCCTCCTAAATCTGATAGGTTTATGGTTCTATTGTTAATTCTAGCTTTTACTGTTGCACCGGCGACGTTTTCTCCTGCATTATCCTTTACGGTGGCTAGTATGGTTACTGTGTCTCCTTGGATTATGGTCTCGGGGGTTAGCTGCACGGTTACTTTTAGAGGTATGATCTCTGCTATGCTCCATATTGATAGATGTGTTGTATTGGCTGTTAGATATCCGTTAATGTTGATGCGGCTTGGTACGGGAATCCACCTTGTTCCATCCCAATATATCCATGTTAGTCTCGAGACGTTAACATCTCTTTTTAGCTCGGATTCCAGTAAGGTTTCGTTAATATATAATCCTATGGTTGCCC
>WAQA01000016.1 GCA_015520475.1 Candidatus Bathyarchaeota archaeon
GGATTCTATATAGTTTCTGATATGCATCAGTTGACACTTTTAAGAAAAATTATGAATGTTTCTCAATCAATTTTTTATTTGTTTCTTGTAAATATAGGGTCCGTTAAGGGAAGGAAACGTGAGGAAGGGATGGAGATCACAACCTTCTTTGAGGGTGTCTTGAAGGGTGTTGGTCAAGTGATGTTTATGGGATCACCGATCACGGGAATATTCTTCCTTTTAGGGATAGCGTGGTCTTCTAGGCGGTTGGCAGCTGCAGCCCTTCTAGGATCATCTGTTGGAGCCGCTGTCGGATTAATCCTTGGCGCTCCAGAGGACATGATTACGTTCGGCCTCTTCGGATTTAACGGTGTGCTCTGCGCTGAGGCCCTATACGGAGTCTTCACAGAGGCTACTTGGGGGAACCTGGCGTACTCATCTCTTGCCGCCGGAGTCTCAGCGGTTGTCTTCGCAGCCCTCATGAATCTCCTATCAGCCTATGATGTTCCAGCGTTAACCGCCCCATTCGTCTTCACAACATGGATCTTCCTCTTCGCAGCTAAGGAGTTCAAGGCTATCCGCTGGAGAAGGCTTGATCCGCCTCCTGAAGAGGGAATGGACATCTCCGAGTTCTTGAGGGCTGTCTTGAGGGGTGTTGGGCAGGTGATGTTCATCGATGATTGGGTTACAGGACTCATCTTCTGTGCAGGACTGTCCCTTGGAACACTCTACTATAATCAGTTCCCATATTACCTTGCCGGTCCAGTAGCCTTGATGGGATCGTTATCTGGAACTTTAGCCGCCTACCTCCTCAAGGCCCCGAAGGGCCAGGTGAGGCTTGGATTATTCGGCTTCAACGGCGTGTTGGCAGCCCTCGCTGTTGGAGGGGTCTTCATAGATCTCAGCCTCCCCAGCCTCTTCTGGGCTGTACTCGCCGCTTCAATCTCATCGATCCTAACGGCGGCCCTGATGATACTGCTTAGGCCCTATGGAATCCCATCTCTGACTGCTCCCTTCGTCTTTACAACATGGATCTTCCTCTTCGGCTTGAAGCTCTTCACGTTTCCTTCTTGAAATAATTGATGGAGGTGAGATGTTGATGTTTAGGGTTCATATCGGTCTTGGGGGTGGGGGAGGATGAAGCTCACCCCTAGGGAGATGGAGAAGCTCATGATCTCTGTTGCAGCTGAGGTTGCTAGGAGACGTAGGGCTAGAGGTTTGAGGTTGAACTATGTTGAGGCGATGGCTATCCTAGCCGACTACATCCTTGAAGGGGCTAGGGATGGAAGATCAGTTGCGGAGCTCATGGAGGGTGGAAGGAAGGTGTTGACGAAGGATGATGTCATGCCAGGGGTTCCAGAGATGATCCATATAATCCAGGTTGAAGCCACATTCCCAGATGGAACGAAGCTCGTAAGCATCCATGACCCTATAGGGTGAACTATGATGGTTGGCGAAGTAATAATCAGGGATGAACCGATAATCTGCTTCCCTAAGAGGAGGACTGTGAAGATAAAGGTGAAGAATACAGGTGACAGACCTATCCAGATAGGATCCCACTTCCACTTCTTCGAGGTGAACAGGGCGCTTGAATTCGACAGGGAGAAGGCGTACGGTATGAAACTGAATATTCCAGCGGGGACAGCCGTTAGGATCGAGCCTGGAGACACAAGGGAGCTTGAACTCGTAGAGATTGGAGGGATGAAGAGGATCATAGGATTCAACGGCCTCGTCATGGGAGGTGTTAGGGGGAGATGGGTGAGGAAGGAAGCCCTTAAGAGGGCGAGGGAGCTGGGATTCAAAGGAGCATAGGAGGTGAATGTTAGATGCCGCTTAAACTGTCGAGAAGGGAATATACGGATCTGTACGGTCCAACAGTAGGGGACAAGATTAGACTGGCGGACACGGAGCTCTTCATAGAGGTTGAGAGGGACCTGATCACTTATGGGGATGAACTGGTCTTCGGCGGAGGGAAGACCGTTAGGGATGGGATGGGTCAGACTCCCGGAATCAGGAGCTCTGAGGGGGCCCTCGACCATGTCATAACGAACGTCGTCATATTCGATCCTATCCTCGGAGTATTGAAGGCTGACATAGGGATAAAGGATGGATTGATAGTGGGGATAGGGAAGGCAGGCAACCCATTCACCATGGACGGAGTCTCAGACAATATGGTTGTAGGATCATGCACCGAAGTCACTGCTGGGGAGCATCTAATCGCAACTCCAGGGGGAATAGACACTCACATCCATATGATCTCGCCTCAGCAGGCCTATGAGGCGATCAGCAATGGAATAACAACCTTTATAGGCGGTGGAACTGGACCTGCTGATGGAACGAACGCTACAACATGCACTCCAGGCCCATGGAACATCCAGAGGATGATGCAGGCCGTCGAGGATATACCGTTGAACTGGGGATTCCTTGGGAAGGGGAATGAGAGCGCTCCAGGCCCATTGGAGGAGCAGATTGAGGCTGGAGCATGCGGCTTAAAGCTCCATGAGGACTGGGGAACAACCCCTGCAGCCATCGACAACTGCCTGGACGTAGCCGATAAATATGATGTTCAAGTCGCCATCCACACTGACACATTGAATGAGGCTGGATACGTTGAGGATACGATCAACGCTATAAATGGGAGGACAATCCATACATACCATACTGAGGGGGCGGGTGGAGGACACGCTCCAGACATAATGAAGGTGGCAGGTGAACCGAACGTCCTCCCATCATCAACCAATCCTACCAGACCATACACTGTGAACACGATTGATGAGCATCTTGACATGCTGATGGTCTGCCACCACCTGAACCCATCTATACCTGAGGATGTCGCCTTTGCAGAGTCAAGGATCAGGGCGGAGACGATAGCGGCTGAGGATGTCCTCCATGATATAGGAGCCATAAGCATGTACTCATCCGACAGTCAGGCGATGGGTAGATGCGGCGAGGTTATAACGAGATGCTGGCAGACAGCTGATAAGATGAAGAGGATGAGGGGACGCTTAAAGGAGGAGAGGGGAGAGAATGATAATGTTAGATGCTTAAGGTACCTGGCGAAGTACACGATAAACCCTGCGATAACACATGGAATCTCAGATTATGTAGGCTCATTGGAGCCTGGAAAGATAGCTGATATAGTCCTCTGGGACCCGAAGTTCTTCGGTGTAAAGCCTAAGATGGTCTTCAAGGGAGGATTCATAGCATGGGCTCTGATGGGGGATCCAAACGCTTCCATACCGACGCCTGAACCTGTCCTTTATAGGCCGATGTTCGGGGCTTTAGGGAAGGCTGTGAAGAGGACATGCTTCACCTTCGTCTCCCAAGCAGCCATAGAGAATGGGGTTCCGGAGAAGCTCGGCTTGGAGAGAACATGCCTCCCAGTCAGAAGATGCAGGAGCATAACGAAGAAGAGTATGATCCTGAATGACAGGACACCTAAGATCGAGATAGACCCTGAAACATACGAGGTTACAGTTGACGGTGAGATAGCGACTGTTAAGCCTGCTGAGAAGCTCTCCCTGACACAGCTATACTACCTTTACTGAAAGGTATGGACGGATTGAACTTGATAATCCGCCACGTCACAGACCTCAGAAACGTCGATGAAGAGTTATGGGTTATAGATCCCATAAGGGCGCGGCACTGCCTCGTAAAGGACAGGAGAATCCACAGCCTCTCAGGAAATATAGATCCATTGACACACCTCAACCTCGACTATCCATATCATAGGATGACGACATGTATAATCGCTGAGGACTGCCGCTGCGGATCAAAAATCCTCTTCGACGAGGCGGGATTCTTAATTGCAAGGGTTAAACCGGAAGCATACAGGCATCTGGGAACAGTTGACCTAACAAGGAGAATCCTGGATATGCGTGAAGCATTCCATAGGCTCAGGAGGGAGAGGGAGAGACGCCGCTGAAAGCCCTAAAGATAATTGGAAACGTCAATACGGATCCAGATTTGATGAGGAGATATAAGCGTCTCTCAATCGAGGGTAGGGTTGACGTCTTAAGGATTACGAGGAGAGAAGCTATGATCGCAAGGTTCAGGAGGAGAACATTGAATGGAAGAGATGTAATCGTGGATATGGAGAGGGGTGTAACGCTGCATCATGGAGACGTCCTAAGCCTTGAAGCCTCATCAGCCGAGGAGGAGATCCTAATAGTCGAGATAATACCTGAGGAGGCTGTGAAGATCAATGTTAAGGCTGACCTTCCATTGGAGGAGCAGGTGGAGGCTGCTCTGAGGCTTGGATACGCCCTCGGAAACATGCATCTACCAGTCTCCATCCAGGGGAGGACTCTATGGACACCTGCAGAGGAGAGGAAAGAATTGATTATGAATGTAGCCTCAGAGATAGGAGGCCTCAACGTTGAGGTTGAGAGGATGAGGATTGAACCATACATGATCCAACATGATCATGAGGGGGATCATCAGCATTGAATGGGAAGGCTGAGGAGTGGTTCCTGACAGCCCTACAAATATCAGACTCATTCTTCCCTGTGGGAGCCTACGCCGTCACATATGGAATGGAAACATTCGTCCAGCAGGGATTCATGGGGAGGAATGGAGAGCCAACCCTCACAGAACTCCTCGAAGCCTACCTAAGATTCCAGATAGGCCCATTAGATCTTGTGGCGATGATGAACAGCTACAGGATTTCAGGGGAGGGCAGCATCAAAGAACTCGTCAAGATAGATAGGATGCTATACGCCATGAAGCTCGTGGAGGAGTCAAGGGAGACCAGTACGGGGATGAGGAGGAACATGATCAAGGCGATATCCATGATCACCTCGAACAGTCTCCTAGAAGATTTTTTGAGGGCTGTTGAGGAGGGGGAGACGCCTGGAAACTACGCTGTCGCCTATGGCTTAGCAGCATATCTCCTCCACATCCCATTGGTTCCAGCAGCCCAGTCGATGCTCTACTCCTTCACGGCTGGGATGCTGGGAGCCTCGATCAGGCTTGGAGTAACGGATCATCTCAGGGCGCAGAGGATCCTCCATAAAATGAAGGGGGTAATCATCGAGGTTGTAGAGGAGAACCTTGAGAGGAGAGTTGAGGAGATGGATGCCTTCTCACCGATGATAGATATTGCAGGCTTAATCCATAAGAGGCTTGAGACCCGCATGTTCATAAGTTAAGGGGGATGAAGGATTTGAAGCGTAGGATTCCAAGGGTAGGTGTTGGAGGGCCGGTTGGATGCGGTAAGACCGCCCTGATAGAGGTTATAGCCCCTAAACTCGTCGAGATAGGCTATAAGGTTGGAATAATAACCAATGATATAGTCACTAGGGAGGATGCTGAGAGGATCCGGAGGAGACTTAAAGGTGTAATCCCTGAGGATCTGATAGTCGGCGTTGAGACTGGAGGATGCCCCCACACAGCCGTTAGGGAGGACCCATCAATAAACATAAATGCTGTTGAGAGGATGGAGGCTGAACATCCAGAACTCGACATAATCATAATCGAGAGTGGAGGTGACAATCTAACCTTAACCTTCAGCTCAGCCTTGGTTGACTACTTCATATATATGGTGGATGTGACTGAGGGGGACAAGATAATCAGGAAGGATGGGCTTGGAATAACACAGTCAGATCTCCTATTAATAAATAAGGTTGATCTGGCGCCGTACGTTGCAACGACGCTTGAGGAATCGAGAACTCCACATGCTGATCTTGAGTTGATGAGGAGGGATGCTGAGAGGATCAGGGATGGGAAACCCTTCATCTTCACTGACTGCAGATCCCTGAAGGGGATAGATGAGGTTCTGAAGCATATAAGAAGGGATGTTCTCTTCGAGGATATTTAGAGGATAAGCCTTGAAAGAAATAGACTATTACATACCCTCCAGGATACCGTCTGAATTCGAATGTTTCGAGCAGCCTCCTAGGCAGCTAGCTGTTGGAAGCCAAGGTAAACTTGGAGCTTTAAGGATAAGCCTCCGCAGAGATGGTGAAAGAACAGTTATAGGGGATCTCTTCTCCAGGATTCCGCTCCAGGTTCTCAGGGCCCTCTACATAGATGAGCGCCTTCCTGGAATGGCCTTCATATACATTATGTCTCCAAGCGGCGGGATAGTTCAGGGGGACAGGCTTAGAATCGACATATCCGTTGGGAGGGAGGCGATGGTTCACTTCACAACCCAATCAGCAACTAAGATTTATAGGATGAACAGGAACTATGCAACCCAGATCCTGAACTTGGAGGCTGATGAGGGGAGCTATGTAGAGTTCATCCCTGACATGATAATCCCATATGTAAACTCAAGGTTCTATCAGGAAGTGAACCTTAAAGTCCATGATGAAGCAACAGTCATCTACTCTGAGATGATAGCTCCTGGGAGGGCTGCTAGGGGAGAATCCTTCAGATATGACATAATATACTCGAGGATAGAGGCTAGAAACCAGGATGGGAGATTGAGGTTTATGGATACAGTGATCCTCAAGCCTAAATCATCCAATCTGAGGAGCCTCGGCGTCCTCGGAGGCTACGATTTCCTCGGCAACCTCTACCTTCTAGGCGGAGACGTTAACCATGAAGATCTGAGCAGCCGAATCCAAGGTATGCTCCGGATGATGGGTGGGGATGCTGTTGGAGGCTGCGGCGTCCTCCCAGACGGGGATGGAGTTATAGTTCGAGTCTTAAGCGGGGCATCCTCAACCTTAAGGGAGGCGATGAGGACGGTCTGGAGTATGATACGTGAGGAGATTCTAGGCGTCCCAGCATGTAGGGTGAGGAAGTATTGATGTGAACCCTAAACCCTTCCAGTCAATATCAACTCTGATGGTTTCGTTGTGAATATTTTATGCTCCTCATCCGTTGCTGTGAAGTCAACTGGAACATGGATGTTCTCGGCTATTAGGAGGCCCTGTCCAGTCTGGAAGCTGAGGACGGCGTCTATTTCAGCCTCTGAGAGGGCGAATGCCTCCATAAGGGTTCCAGCTGCCGATTCATCCTGTCTGAGAAGTATCTTGGTTGCGCAGTTCTCCAGTAGGGCCCTCCCCTCATCCAGAACATCCATGATCCTTTGAGTGTTCAGTATGAATGCGACGTTACGTTTCCTCCCCATCCTAGCTACTGACTCGAGGAACCTCGCCGCTGCTGGAATCGAGGTGTAAAGCCAGACCTCATCCACAATTACTATCTTCGGCGTGTGGATCGGTATGAACTCAGCGTTGTTCAGCATGCTCCATATCCCAGCGAAGATTAGGAGGCTTGCATTCTTCAGGCTGGTCTGCTCCTCAGAGTATACTCCTTTATGGAGGGGTTTAAGGTTGAAGATCATCCTTGGAGTGAACTCTAATGGTTTACCCATCACCAGGTAGCTGTCAGCCCCCTCTATTAATGGGCGGAGCCTCCTCTTCACCTTCAAATCCGCCTTCTGATATGCTTCGAGGAGGTCTCCAGCCTCCTCAACCAGGCCTCTGATAACCTCACGTTCCCCCCTCACGTTTATCCCTGCCAATGCATAGATGAGTCCAGCTGCAGCGTCCTTGTCGATCTTGAACGTTCTGATTGGGTCCATGCCCAGGTTAACCTTCCCATCCACATCTACGATCCTAGCGTCTAGGAGCTCACCAACCCTCACATACTCCGCTTCAGGATCAATTATGAAGAATGAGAG
>WAQA01000017.1 GCA_015520475.1 Candidatus Bathyarchaeota archaeon
GTCTATGGCTGTGCAGAGATGGTTGGATGCTTGAATTGATGTGAATTATGGCGGATCATTATAACTTTCTTGGGAATAATGTTGTTTCTTTTATGTCTTTTAGGCCGCAGATCCACATTAGAAGTCTTTCTATGCCGACTGCGAATCCTGAGTGTGGTGGGTGGATTATCTTCTTTAGGTTTAGTTGCCATTGGTAATCTTTTCCTTGGATGTCTTCTTCTTTCATCTTTCTTATGATCTCTTTTGGGTTATCTATCATTTCTCCGCCGCTTGCTATCTCTCCGTATCCTTGGGATGCTATTAAATCTGTTGTTAGGGATAATCCTCTCTTTTTCGGATGGGATTTGAAGAATAGTGTTTCCGGATTCACTGGGAAGTATTTTATGAAGAATGGCTCGTTGAATCTTTTTGAGAGTATCCTTTCATGTTCTGGTTCTATAATGTCTCCCCAGAATATCTCTACTCCATCAAGTTGGAGTATCTCGATGGCTTCGTCATATGTTATCTTCTGGAATGGCGCCTTAATATTTGATATGTCTCTTTCTAGCACTTTTAGATCTTCTCTTGCTTCTTCATCTAGGTGGTGGCATATATGTATTGTCAAGTCTTCTATGGCTTGGATCATCTCTTCTAGGTTGCATCTTGGTATGAGACATTCGATTCGCCAGTGCTCTAGGAGGTGCCGTTTAGAATTCTTTCCTTCAACTCTGAATGCTGGTGTTATTGTGAATACTCTTCCTAGACATGCCATGTATGCTTCGGTGTATGGGTATGCTCCTGCTGAGAGGGATGCCTCCCAGATTGGATGGTGAACGGTTAAGAATTTATGTCCCGCCTCATCGATTTTTGGAACCAATATTGGCGTCTGAATCTCCGTGTATCCGTTCCTTTTAAACCATTCTCTTGCTCCCTCAAGAATCCTTGATCTTACTCTGAGTATTGCTTTGACTCTTCGGCTTCTCAATTGTCTAATGTGAATTCTATCCATCTTCCTCACTTGAGGATGCGCCGTTAACGTTTCTGGTAGGAGATCAAAATATATGTTTATTCCTCTTTATGATTATTAGAAGATGTTTTACGTCTTGTTGGGAATAATTCTACCTGAAGATTATATATAGGGGTATAATGTAATGTGTAATATATGTTAAATATATAAGGGTTTCGTGGGATAGTGTTAAAGGAGAATGAATTTAAGGATTGATGAGAATCAGGTGGCCTTCTCCATCGTAAGTGAATTGAAAAGTATAAATGAGAAGCTCGATAGAATAATAGATGTTCTTGAGCGGTTATCAGGCTCCTATACGTTGATGGAGCGTAGAAACCTTAAGTTCGGAAGAGTGTTGGACGTGTTGACCCTGCTGTCGCTACCTGATAATCTTAGGAAGACTGCTATGGCGATGTGTAAATTGAATGAGGCTACGGCTGATCAGATAGCTGAGGAGACAGGTAGGAAGAGGGCTGTTGAGAGCTCTCTCTTAAACCAGCTTGCTAGGATGGGATACTTGAGGAAGAAGAGGGTGGGAAGAAAAGTATACTTCTATCTTAAGTAGGAGGGGGAGGGAGAATGAAGGTGAAGCGTGAGAAAGTTATATCGATAAATTCTTTGAGGGGTGGAACTGGGAAGAGCCTGATAGCTATTAACTTAGCTTTTCTCTTCGCTAAGAAGGGTCTGAATGTTTCTATATTGGATCTAGATTTTAGGGCTCCAACCCTCTACACCCTCTTTGAAGGTGAACTGCAAGAGTATACAACCAATGACTTTCTGAACAATAAGTGTTCAATAGAAGATGTTCTGGTGGATGTTAGCGGTAAATATAAGTTGAAAGGTAGACTCTTTGTTGGGTTGGCTGATCCATCCTTGGAAGCCATCCATGATATGATAAATAAGGATAGTAAATGGGAGATGCGGGCGTTACAGAGGCTTCTCTCTCTGAAATCAACTATTAGGAGTCTCGGCTTAGATTATATTATATATGATACTAGCCCTGGAATTCTCTATTCATCGATAAATGCAGCTGCAAGTTCAGATATTCCAATTCTAGTTTCAACTGTTGATAATGCTGATATTGCCGGGACACGTAGGATGATTAAGGAGATATATAGTGCGCTGGAAAAGAAGGTCTTCGTTCTGCTTAATAAATTCGTCTCTAGGGAGCCGTTATCTGAGAGCGGATGGAACGTTATCATCCGTAGATTCGAAAATACGCTTAAGAGTCGGGTGATAGGGATAATACCTTGCTTCTGCGATGTCCTGGAGGTTGGTTATCAATATATATTTGCTTTGAACCGTCCTGAACATCCATTCGTTAAGAACCTGGAGGCTGTGGCTGAAAGGATCAACAGTATTAAATGAGATTATTAACGTCACTATTATTGAATACCATTGCTAAGGCTCCGTAGAGAACTATGTCCTCGCCTAACGGTGTAACAATTATTCTTGGAACCCTATTTCTTGAATACTCCTGAATATATCTTCTTATAGGTTCAATGATTAAATCCTTATTATTTAAAGTGACGGATCCACCTACAGTTATTAATGATGGGTCGTAAGCGTCATTTACACATGCAAATCCAGCGGCGTTCATCCTCCCTATCCTATCAACAATCTCTAATGATAGTCTATCCCCCTTCTTTGCTGCTTCATATACGTCTCTAGCTGTGATCCTTCCATCCTTCTTTGAGAGTAGGCTCTTCTTAACCTCCTCTTTCTCCTTCTCTTCTAAGATAATGTTCACATAGTTGGGTATGTGCTTTCCTGAACAGTAAGCCTCCCAATGTCCTCTACCTCCACATCCACATATCAGTCGACCGTTAAAGTCTATTGTGAAATGTCCAATCTCAGCAGCGTTTCCATCCTTCCCGATTAATAAGTGATCATCAACATATATGCCTCCCCCAATACCTGTGCTTATGGTGATGTACGCTAGATTGCTCTCTCCTCTCCCTGCACCATAGAATCTCTCTCCCATCGCAGCTGCTGAGCAGTCGTTTAAGAGGATTGTTCTAACGCCTAACTCGCTTTCCAACGGTTCAACTAAGGGGATGAAGTCGTATGGTATATTGGTAGGTTTCATAAGTCCTCCTCTGCGGATGTCCAGTGGACCGGTTGAGCCTATCCCTATCCCTTCAATATCCGAGATTCTGAATCTTCTCCTCTCCAGCATAGAGCGTATCATCCTTATTATCTGTCTGCTTACTCCGAGGGGTCCCCTATCAACCTCTGTTCTTTCAGTTGCCCTTGCAATTATATCTCCCCTTTCATCCCCAAGTATAACTCTAATGTTGGTTCCTCCAATATCGACTCCGAAGGCCATTCTCCTTGGCATGGTGTATCGAGAAAGATCTCTTCGCTGTTCCTCTTTAAATGGTTAACCGTTACTCTACCGTACTTCAGAGGAATCAATAAGTCGGGTTCTGATAACTCTTCGGGAGATAGTGGATAAATCTGCAAGGAGGTATTTTTATACTTGATATCTGAGATGGACAAGACACTTCATTATCGGAGGATGTTTGGTTGAGATTATAAAGTTTAAATCTGAAAAGGCTGTAGGCACATCCTTACCCTGTCCCTAGATGTGGGTCTAAGCTTAGAGAATACCTGAACAGACAGAATGAATGTTCAAATTGTGGGTATCGTGAGACAGAGATATAACGCCTGTTTAAACCTGCTTAGAGCCTCAGATGTGAGGATTCGGCTCGCCCTTGAACGTTCCTCAATTGTGGCCGTGAACCCAGCCCTAACAAGCCAAGGCGATGGGGAAAAGCTGGGCAAGCAAAGGAAGGGGGAAGGTAACTCATCTCCCGAAGAGTTAACCAGAACTATAAGTCATAAAATTTATTAATTCCTTTCTAACTAAACTATAGCGGTGGAGGATCTCTAGAAGGTGCAACATGGCGTAAGGCGAATAGTTCTAGATGTTCTGAAGCTACGTGATCCGCCTTTACATGAGTTCGCTGCTAGATTAAGCATGTTGAAGGGTGTTGATGGCGTAAATGTCTCTCTAGTCGAGATGGATCAGAACACTGAAAGCGTTAAGATAGCCATAGAAGGAGAGAACATAGACATAAACAATATACAGGAGATGCTTAAGGACTGCGGGGCTGTTCTACACAGCGTGGATGAGGTTGTTGTTGGGAAGAAGCTGGTGGCGATTTAGAAGAATGGATAAAATTATGGCGCTTGACAGGCGCAGGCTAACCTCATATGGCTAAGTACTTAAAAGATTTCTTGAGTAAGGTTAGGCTTTACGTCCAGATTACACGTGTAGATGAAATAGCTAGAAGATACTTTGTAATGAACGGTTTTGACGGTTCGATGACGACGCTTGGCGTAATATTGGGTTCATGGATACTTGGCAATAGTGATCCAAGATTGGTTGTCATGACGGGGTTAGGCGCCTGTTTTGCGATGGGTGTTTCAGGCTTCTTCGGATCCTACATGGCTGAGAGGGCTGAGAGTAGGAGACGATTGAAGATGCTTGAGGAGTCACTGCTAAGCAACCTGAATGATTCATTGTATGCGGATGCATCTCGCTTTGCCTCTCTCTTTGCAGCGCTCATCAATGGTTTATCATCGATCCTAACGGCTATCATATCGCTTATCCCATTCCTTCTTGTAATATTGAATCTGCTGATTATCTGGGATGCCTATCTTATCTCCTTCGCTGTAACCTTCGCTGTACTCTTCCTTTTAGGGACGTATCTAGGCCGGATAGCCGAAGAGAACGTTCTGGTTTATGGTGTGGAGATGCTGGCTGCTGGCGCAGTGATATCTATAATAATCTTCCTGTTAGGCGCTATCTAAGCTTAAAATGTCCAGGAGGACGTTTCTCTTATAAGTTTAATGTATTCTTCTAATACGCTTACTTCCTCAACGGTGAGTCTATCCCTGAACTTCTCCAGTAACTTTCTTGCATGCGTCTCCGGAACCCTAACATATAATATGTCCCCTTCATCGAAGTGTCTTCCAACAACGGATTTGTCGATTGATATTGCAACTTGCATTCCAGTATCAGCTTGAGGTATCGCCTTACCTCTATCCTGTATCTGTAGGATTTCCCCTATGATCCTTCCCCTCCTATTTACAAGTCCCAATCTAGGTCTAATCTTTCCAGCTAGTACCTCAACTCCTACTATGGCCGGCTTCGCCCTTCTGAAGATGCATCCTGGCAGAACCCTCAGCTTCGACGGTTTTATTAGGCTTTCAAATTCGCTTCTTATACGTTCTTCTCTTTTCTCGTTAAGCCATCTTATGTAGTCGTCGATTAGGTGATAGATTATGTTATGTTTGAAGATTGGTATGCCTCTGCTCTCAGCTTCTTCCTCTGCGTCAGGTAGCACTTTAACGTTGAATGCTAATACTACTCCATATAACTCTTCCTTCTCCTTTACGATTGCCGCTTCAGTTACATCTCTCTTTGATACGTCCCCTACATCTGCAAGTCTTATTGGAATATTATTCTTCTGTAGGTTTTCAGCTATCGCTTCGAGTGATCCAAGAGCGTCTGTCTTCAATACAACCCCATTTATATTCATTGTAATCTTTAACTTTTCAACTTCTTCTAGAACCGCCTTAACATACTCTTCAACTTTCTCCTCCGATGGAACAACATATATTGGGGCTCCAGCCAATGCATTGTCTAGGTTAGGCGCCACTATCTTCACTCCAGCCGCGGCTGATACCTCATCTACGGATGAGAACCTGTCTCTCGGATCCCTTATCTCATCTAATGGTTTCGGAAGGAGTACTGCCCTGATACTTGTTACTATAGGCTTCTCTTTTCCACCTACAACTATCAAGTCTCCTTTTTTCAGGACTCCATCATATATTATCGCGTTCACTGTAACTCCAAGTCCAACTTCCTCTTTAACCTCTAGAACAGTTCCTCTGGCCGGGCCCTCTGTAACTCTTAAGCGGGCCTGTAAATATTGTTGTGTTAATCCTGCTAAGACAGCCATTAATTCCGGTATGCCCTCCCCAGTCTTAGCGCTTGTCGGAACTATAGCCACTGTTCTGGTGAAGTCTCTAATCCTGTCGAATCTATCAGATCTGAAACCTATCTCGGAGAACTTACCTATTATCCTCCATAAGTATTCATCTAGGTATTGCTGTACAGCCTTATCCTGTCTGCTGTATGTTTCGAGGAAGGAGCTGTCAGGGTGGGCTTTCCAACCTGGTATCCTATCAATCTTGTTTGCTGCTACAAGGAAGGGGGTTCTTCTAGACTTCAATATGTCTATGCACTCGTATGTTTGAGCTTCGAATCCTCTAAGGATATCTATTACAAGTATTGCTATGTCTGCAACTCCCCCTCCTCTCCTCCTCAGATTGGCGAATGCTTCATGTCCAGGTGTGTCTATGACGAGAAGACCTGGAATACGTATCTCTCCACCGATCCTTCTAAGTAATGGCCCAGAAACCTCCTTTATAACATCAACTGGAAAGAAACTTGCGCCTATATGCTGGGTTATCCCTCCAGCCTCTCTCGCTTGGACACTACTCTTCCTAATCCTGTCTAAGAGAAGGGTCTTCCCTGTATCTACATGTCCTAGGATGCATACTATCGGTTGCCTTATAGGCATCTAGAGCATCTCCAACTATTTTATGATGATGTATCTTCGTCAACGCCTCCGCAAGATTGAGGTCTCCTTACAGG
>WAQA01000018.1 GCA_015520475.1 Candidatus Bathyarchaeota archaeon
CCCCATGGGCCATATTTACGCATACATCAAAACCCCCACCACACCCCTATTCCACAATTTAGACACTCGAAGATTCTTCTACACAGGAACAGCCCAACTTCTCTTAAGAAATCATATTTAAGCCTAACCACAACCCATCCCCAACACTTACAGACAGGGTCTTCCTGCAAGATCAAGATAAAAGTTAAGTGCATCTTAAGTCATCGTAGAGTTGGGATCAACTCTTATGAGCTATGCATCTAGGGTGATATGTGTTCTCTTCGACGCTGCGAATAGGGATGTAACCTTCTCTTCCAAGACCAAAACATCAACACTTAAATCTCTCAGAAGGGAGGGAATCTTCGTCTATTCTAAAACAGTTCTACCATCCAACAGTTTATGCGCTAGACATGCAGCCTTCAGCGGATCATACCCAAGCGTCTCCGGAATCCTCTCAGGGAAGCCTACTGAGAACATATTTGATGTAGCTCTCAATTATGGATTCCCAACAATAGTTTCTGGAGGATGGTTTGGAGATAAACCTTCCCTCAATATTAGAGGATCAGTCTCAATCTTCAACGCTCCTAAACCAGACACTATAGGCAGAATGTTCCTTGTAGGAGAGAGGAGAGGAGAGTTTACGTCAAGATTTGTCGTTGAATTGGCATGCCGATTCATGGATGAGAAGCCAAAGTTCAAGATTCTATTCGTAGATTTTCTAGATTCAGACTGTGTAGGTCATTACTTTAAAGAATCATCTGAAGAATATAGGCTAGCATTAGAATATGAGGATCGCCAACTCAGACAGTTAATGCTTGAAGTTCAAAGCAGGGGATTATCAGATGGAACATTATGGATAATATTTACGGATCACTCCATGTCTAATGGAAGACATGGCAGCGTTGAGACTATCGACTCATGGATCCTACTATACGGTGACCCTCTACCAGAACATGTTAAAGGGGAAGAGAGCATAGGCACTATACTTGATATCTGCCCAACCATATGTAACGCTCTAAATATTAGAGTCCCACATAGATGTAGGGCAACATCCATTCTGGAGAGGATGGACATCATAGGAACACCTCCCACAACAGAATCACACAGCCAATAACCCCATTAGAAGGAAGACCCATACTGCTGATATAAAACGCATATGATCTGGAGGAATGTGTATGAATGTATCTTCTCCAGTGAATATTGGATCTTCAAAGCAACTCCTACTCGATGATCAATTGGTAGAGAGAAAGGAAGGGTTTATGTTAACGGTAAACCCCGCCGTCAAGATGGAGAGACCTATACTATTACCTGAGAAGACATGGGAACATAATGGGATATGGTGCTGGCTCTCCGTGATCGATGATGACGGAGTCTACAAGATGTGGTATGACGCTGTCGGAGAGGATGGACATCATAGACTCTGCTACGCATTTTCTCTAGATGGAATAAACTGGCACCGTCCGAAGCTAGGCATAATAGAGTATAAAGGCAGCAGAGACAACAACATAGTATTTGAGGGATTACCCGAGAGCCGCCATCATGTAGGCACAGTATTTAAGGATCCATCCGCACCCGAAGCTGAACGTTACAAGTACATATTTGGAGGGCGCCCTGACAGGAGGGGACATTCGATCTACGGCGCATACTCCAGCGACGGAATCAAATGGAAATTATGCAAAGAAGAATCGATAATCCCATGGTATACTGATACGATGAACGTCTGCTTCTGGGATGAAGGGAAGGAGAAGTATGTAGCTTTTGTACGTTTAAATGAGGAGTGCAGGATTAGAGGACAGATAAGAGCGATTGGAAGAACCGAAAGTGAAAGATTCGATGATTTCCCTCCTCCAGTAAAGATTATGGAGCCTGACAGTAGGGATCCTCCTGACATGGACCTGTACAATTCAGCGGCTGTTAAGTATCCATACGCATCGGACGTCTATCTCATGTTCCCAAGCGCCTTCTACCATAAACATGACACTTTAGATGTTCAGTTAGCCACCAGCAGGGACGGAGTGAACTTCATCCGCTGGAGAACACCTCCATTCCTACGTCTAGGACCAGCTGGATCCTTCGATTCTATGGAGGTTTACATGGGCGTCGGCATGTTAAAGGTTGGAGATGAACTATGGATGTATTATGGAGGATTTAATGTTGGCCATAGCGATACTAAACCGAAGCCTGGACTCGGCGGGATAGGAATGGCACGCGTCCGCCTAGACGGGTTCATCTCCCAAGACGCCTCCCCATCCGGAGGGAACCTATTAACTGTACCCTTGAAGTTTGAAGGAGAACGTTTATTCTTGAATATGGATGGAAGCGCTGGAGGATGGCTTAAGGTTGAGATTCTAGACGAGAATGGAAGGCCTATAAAAG
>WAQA01000019.1 GCA_015520475.1 Candidatus Bathyarchaeota archaeon
TGGAGGAGATATGGCTTAAGATATGCAGTTCAGCCAAGGAAGCAGTGAAGAGGATTAACCCGAGAGATATAAAGGCTGTAATTGTGACGACTTGGGGTGCAGATGGAGCGCCAGTCAAACGTAATGGGGAACTAACTTATCCACCTATATCATGGCAGTGTCCGAGAACAAGAAGCATCATAAGGGATGTTACAGATAAGATTTCACCATGGGAAATCTTCAAGATAACAGGATACCAAGTGATCTCCTTTAACACCCTTCTAAAGATTATCTGGCTGAAAAAGAATGAGCCGAAATCTTTAGAGAAGGCTTATACATGGCTGATGATGCCTGGATTAATAGTTCAAAGATTAACTGGAAGATTCCATATAGATCCGACAAGCGGCTCCACAACGATGGCTATGAACCTTAAGAAGAGAGATTGGTCTGAAACAATGCTTGAAATCGCCGGTATAGAACCAAACTTCTTTCCGGAATGGTATGAACCAGGCGAGAACATCGGATATGTGACGGAGAAAGCCGCTAGGAAGAGCAGTATACCTCCAGGAACACCTGTAATCACAGGTGGACATGATACACAGTTCGCCATAATAGGTTCAGGGGCAAAGGGTGAAGAAGCAATACTATCCAGTGGAACCTGGGAGATCCTTAGCTTCAGAGCGAATTCTTTCAATCCAACCCGTACAGGCTTCAATGAGGGACTGATAATAGAGGCGGATATCCAAAAGGGATACTGGAACCCGCAGTTACTTATGATTGGATCAGCCGTGCTTGAATGGGTTAGAGAGATGTTCTTCAGAGATCTGAGTAGAGACATATATCAAACACTGATAAAGGAAGCTGAAGAAGTGGAGCCTAGACCGGACAGCATCATATTTATACCAAGCTTCGTCAGAGACAGTGGCCCAACAAGAAAACTTGGAGTTCAAGGCACAATATTAGGTTTAACGTTGGATGTGACACGCGGTCAGATCTACCGAGCAGCCCTCGAAGGATTATCATTCCAGTTAAGGATGGCACTGAACATTCTGGCCAGAGCAACAGGCTTCAAAGCTAAAGCAATAAGAGTAGTTGGAGGAGGATCAAAGAATTATCTCTGGAATAGAATAAGGGCTGACGTAACAGGCCTCCCAGTAATAGCTTCCAGAGAGAGGGAGGCCACCGCTTTAGGGGCTGCGATGATAGCATTCTTAGGCGTAGATGTGTATCAGTCACTCTCTGAAGCTCAAAGAAGGATACATGGGGAAGGAGAAGAATTTAGAACTGGCATAGACGGAGAGATATATGATAAGATCTTCAGGAGATACATGGAAGCTCTGAAAAGCCTAAAAAATTTTTACAGAGAAGAATGATCCTCAGCCCATTATACCCAGTTAAAATTATATTTCCTTTCTTCTTTCCTCCACCTCCGGAACCTTAAAGAGGGTTGGTATAGCGTTCCGTTCCCTCAACTCCTTCACTATGATCTTTCTAAGCCATTCAGAGGGGGATATCCCCTCCTGCGCCGCCTGATGAACTATAAGATCCTTTATAGTCTTTGTCACTCTAAGATAGATTATGGCGTTTTTAGGTTCGTATCTAGTCTTAGGCAATCTACTCCCCCTCCGCAGGCAGAATTATTACACCCTTCTCAGTTATCTCGTACCTATGAGCCTTCCTCGAATGATTTGTACTACGCATCTTCAATATTCGAAGCTCCCTCTGGAGCTCTCCCTTCTCGTTGAACCTAGTCTGCATAAGTATTATCCCGTCAGCTATGAACTCTTCCACTCCAGAACCTATCTTCTGCGATCCATAAGGAGTATCAGAGATAAGTATCGTTGTACATCCAATCCTCTGGAGGAATTTATATAATAGATGGACTAGGTATCTGATGTCTATGGCCTCCCTCAATGCCATGGCCATCGCAGTGAAAGAGTCTATGACAAGTCTCTTAGCCTTCATCCCTGTTACATGCTTAAGAATCATATCCAGATTGCTCTGTATGCCAGCCTCCTTGACAGTCGATAGATCCAGAATTACACATCTCCCTTCGGTTTCAAGCCTTTCAAAGTCCCATCCAAACCTCAGCATACTCCGAAGAAAAGCTCTCTTGGTCTCAGCGAAGCAGACATATACTCCTCTCTCACCAAATCTAGTCGCACCCTCATAGAGAAATTGAGCTGAGAAGGTTGTTTTACCTGCTCCAGGACCACCAGCTATCAATATGAGACTCTCAATCGGAAAGCCATTCTCTATAAGCTCATCGAACCCGCTTATTCCAGTGGCTATACGTTGAATCATCCGTTCTACGCCACCAACACTTTTAATTTATCATCCATTCACTAAATAACGATTTCTATGATGATCCCTTTAATCCTCCAGTGTTAACCTATAATCCATGATCCTATCGATAATCATCAGCTGGATACGAAACCAATCTCTTTATATTCTAGTTTAAAGATATAGAATTTTGGTGATCTAGTTTTGTCTGAGGGTGATTGGTGGACCAGATGGTTTAGACGACGAAGATGGCCCTTCTTCAGAGGCTGGTTCTTCAGTGACATCGATGAGCTCTTCAGAGAGATAGAGGAGACAATAGAACGGGACTTTGAGGAGCTTACCAAAAGAGTTCCTAAGGATCTTATCCGTGAGAGAGTTCTACCTGACGGAACAAAAGTGCAGGAGTGGGGGCCATTCGTTTATGGATATAGCGTAACAATAGGGCCTGACGGCAAGCCTCAAGTAAGGGAATTCGGCAATATAAAGCCTGAAACCAGATTCGGTTTCGGAAGGCCACGCATAGACATTAGAGAGGAAAGAGAGCCTCTAGTCGACGTTATAAGAACAGATGGAGAGATAAAAGTTATTGCTGAACTGCCTGGTGTTGAAAAGAAAGATATAAACCTTCATGGTACAGAGGATACGTTAACAATCTCAGTTGACACTCCTCAACGGAAGTATTATAAAGAGGTTAAACTTCCAGAGAAGGTGGAGCCGACTAAGGCGAAGTCTACTTATAAGAATGGAGTCTTAGAAGTTACTTTACCGAAGAAAAAGGAAGAGAAACCTAAAGGTGAACCGATAAAAATCGACTAGAGAAGCCTATAACTAGCAGTCCAATCCCTATTTTTTAGTTTTTGAGTGGAAATCCATCATGCTCTACTGAAAGATTTAGAGCAGAGGATGAGTTACGTCCTCTTCCGGGTCGACACTCTCTATTTTTAGGCGCTCCCTAGGATCAATGATTAATTTTGGTTTCCCTAAAACCTCAAATCTGAACAGTGCTGATTTGTACCAGTCTATCCCAGGATTATCACTAACGGGCATCTTAAGCTTCTTCACAAAGCCTTCATAGTCTACAGTTTCATATTTTGTCGGGTATCTAGAGAATCCCTTAATAATATCGGTTATTACACAGTTCATATCAACCAAGAGCTTCTCTATCCTAATCCATTTCCTATATGAAGCCTCAAGGATTGTTAATCCGAAATAGCCGGATCCACCCTCCCTCAGACAGCTAACTCCTCTAACTATGAAGGCTTGGAGGCCGCTTATAGATTCTAGAGGCTCTGAAGAGAAAACATCAAAACTTCCAATATACTCCTCAGGCAGTGGATCTGCAACATTATATCTTCTAAACTCTATTTCGAAACCGTATTCTCTATTAATCTTCTCTATAAACCTTCCCAGTCTCTCATCGATATCCAACACTAAGATTCTAGACGGCAACTCAGTCAATGAGAGGGCTATACTTAATAAATCGTCATCTCCGATCAGTACAAAGCTCTTATCATATAAGTCGCCGTAGTGATGCATAAAGGCAACTCTCGAGATAACATCGTATTCTCGCATATATCCTTGGAAGAAATCAAGGGCTGGTTCAGGCCTATCCTTCACAAGCCGCCTATACTCTGCAAGAATATCATTAAATTCCCCGTTGAAGATAACTCTCTTCCCCATACATTTATCGCAGACTTCGCTCTGAAGTTTTAGGATACGTGAATCAATAAGTCTCCTTCCTTTATCGGTTAATTGGAGACCATCTTGATCCGCTGACACTACACCTTCATCAATCAATTCATTAAGGTTTCTCATAAAGTCTTTTAGGGGCGTATCGTTCCTTTCCAGTAGCTCCCACACCGTCTTCTTAGATTCAGCCAGCTCATAGAGGATTTGTTTGCTTCCATCTTTCATATAGTTCCCTCCTGAGAATCTGCTTCTCGATAACCTTTGGCTTGAACTCTTCAACAAGTAGATCAAAAGCCTTCAAGGTATTCTCTTCAGATCCACACGTAAATATGTCCAGAGCCACATACTCATATTCTGGCCAAGTATGTATGCTTAGATGTGATTCACATAAAAGATAGACAGCTGATACTCCATACGGCTTGAACTGATGAAAACTCGAGGAGATACAGCACAATCCGGATCTAGCTATTACACTATCCAGAATCGCTTTTGTCTTCTCTACTTTCGAAATCTTCTCCGGATCTACGCCGAGAAATTCGGCGATAACGTGGATGCCCATATCGAACACCCACGGTTACCGTCGAATCCCATTCAGATTCATTTTTATTTAAACGGCTAAGCATAGAGGACTTTATCCTCACTGCCTATTCCATTAATGATATCTTTTATCAATCAGATAAATACTTTACTTGTCAACTGCCTCTTAACTTTTTCTTTAGAGATGTTTCCGTGAACTGTCCTTTGCCAACGTAGAGGCCGCCCAATGACAAAGTTAAAAATATCTACGAGAATATAGATTTTGGTCTAAAAGATGAAGAGGGATGCTGAAAACAACATTCTACATGAGGTCTGCGAAAAGATCAAACGTGAGGGAAGAGTGGAGGAGGAAGACTTAAAAGTCCTCTCTAAGATTTTTGGTCAACGCTTCATGAAGGCATGGACCATAGTAAAGAATGGGAATGTTAAGAAGTATCACTTTAAACCTAGCGGAAAGGTCATATGGATCGTTGTTGGCAAGGAACGCGAGTATATCGTTATGCCGGCTGCGAGCTTCTGTACATGCGATGACTTCTATTATAGAGTAATGGATGGCATAGTCTACTTATGTTATCATCTGATTGCGCAGAGAATAGCTGAATCTTTAGGATGGTACGATCTAATAGTTGAAGATGACATGTTATATGACACTTTGATGAAGGAATGGAAAAGAATATCTATTAAATAATTTCTATTCTAGAAGTAGGTTAGGAGAGGTTTCGATGAGCACAGCTGAGTATTACGAGGTCATAATAAACGTCATAATCGGATTAACTATGATAGCTCTCTTCCTCCTGTTTCTATACATGGTCTATGGAGGAGAAGAACAGACAGCCCAATCAAATGTAAAGGGGGTTAAATTTTATAGGTGGATCCTCTTCCTATCCAGATTAATATCTTAATTCCGCCTCTTCATAATTTGGGATAATCATGGATCTTGAAGGAATCATAAAGCATATTCTTTGTTTAAGAGATGATTTAACAAGAGAAGATATAATCGAGATGATTAGAGAGAAGATTGACGATTCTCACGGTCTCTTAACCTATGAGGCAGCAGCTAGACTCGTCGCTTCAGAGCTTGGAGTAACCGTGCCCTCAAGCAAATCTACACGTAAAATGACAATTAAGAGTTTAGTGTCTGGACTTAACGATGTCACGGTCACCGGAAGAATTCTACATGTCTTTCCAACTCAGAGCTTTAACCGTTCAGACGGAACAACAGGCCTTATTAAACGTTTATTAATAGCAGACAGAAGCGGAATAATAAAAGTTATAATCTGGAATCATAAAGTTAGAGAGTTCGAGAGTAGAGATATCGAACCAAACATGATAGTTAGGTTTTCACATGGATATATCCGTGAAGGCCTACATGGAGATATTGAATTAAACATTGGAGAAAATGGAGAGATCGATGTTTTAGAGAGAAGAGAAGTCGATCATGAGATTCCATCCATAGACAATCTCCTAGAGAGGATTGAATCTGTGGAGAGAAGAAAGAGAAGAGTTAATGTTGCAGGTTTAATCGAAGAGCTTTCTCAGAGGTTCTCCTTTAAGAGAAACGACGGATCAGAAGGAGCCGTGAAACGCACATCTATAAGAGATTATACTGGACGGATAAACGTCGTATTCTGGGATAATAAAGCTGATGAGGCAGAAGGGTTAGAGAGGGGAGGTTGCCTAAGAATAATCAACGCAAAGGTTAAGGATTCCATCAGCGGAGGCGTCGAGCTACACATAGACAATGAATCACACTTCGAAGTTATAGATAGCCTTTCAGGATTAGATTTCCTTTTAGCCCTCCCCATGAGAATAAGGTATGTAAAGGATAGATCTGGAACCATCTCCCTCTTAGCTCGTGTTATAGCGATAGGCACACCTCGAGAGTTTAAGGGAAGAAAGGGAAAGACAGGCACGCTTTTAAGTCTCCTCATAGGGGATGAGAGCGGCTCTATAAAGCTGAACCTCTGGGGAGATAGAGTAGCAATTAAGGATAAACTGAAGATTGGCGATGTTATACTGGTTAGAGATGCCACCATAAGCAGACGCCATAAAGAGACAACTTTAAACCTGAACAGCAGAGGCTCTATAGATGTGAACCCTGCCTTAATCAGATATCTAGGCGGCCCCTCATACATCGAAAGGACAGAAAGAATTTCGGCAATTAAGGAAGGGGAATATGTATCTATCCAAGGAAGATTAACATCGAACCCCATAATTAAAGAAGTTACATCACGATCAGGAGAAAAGGTTAAAGTTGCCATACTTGAGGTTTCAGATGGAACTGGAAAGGTTAAAGTTGAGCTGTGGCGCGAAAAAGTTAACCTAGCTGAAGGATTATCTGTTAATGACAGTATTAGAATCAGAAATGTCTATGCTAAATTGGATTCTCAGAACCAGTTGGTTCTCGTATCGAATACATTTACATCACTAAAGAAACACATGGATAGATAGAATCTATAAAAACCTGCTGGCTGCCTATTTATTATTAGATGATGTTTACTCGCTGCTCTTCTTAACCAACGTTATCTCCATTATTGAAACGTTTGATTTCTTGTCGTCTTCCCTTGTAATCTCCTCAGTTCCAATCTCAATGTTTTCGATATCAATGTCCTTTAGGAAGGCACGCCTCAGCAGCTCAACAGTATCCACTGCTCTACTAATAGCTCTGCCCCTTGCCTTAACAACCACCTTCTCAGCGCCGCTATTAAAGAATGTTAGACATGCAACCACATAATTCATCACGGGTTTTTTACCGATTAAGACTACACTCCCAGTAGGTTTTTCTTCACTTTTCGTCTCCTCAGCCATAGCTACTCCACCACTAACATTTATTCCGTTATTTTCCTTATTTATACATCATATTTTTTAAAGTTTTGGTTCTGTAAGGGCGGGTACCAGTGAATTACGTTCTGTCTTCTGTTAACTTTTGGAGGGTTTGTGCTTTGTTAGCGGGTCTTCCTTTCTCCTTTTATGGGAGGACTTCCGGGTGAATGGACAAAAATCTATAAAGCATCTACACTCTCTAAGGGGATATATCCTGCACTTTATCCTCTTTTATGTCCAGTCTGTCTTCTCCTCCCCCATATTCGGCAGTAGAAGAATAAGCCCGCGCCCTAACTTCCCAGCCTCAATCCCCCCAAGAACAAGCCCACCCAACATATATAAAAAACAGAAGTATCATGTTTCAAATGATTCACTCTATGCTACAGCCCTTCTATCATGGGGGGTTCCCTGCTTTGACTGTGCCTGTGGGAGTCATCATCACCTCCACAGGCTTGAGAGCCGCTCCAACCAGATATAAGGATCTTTCATTTTGAAGATTACCTATACAGTTCTAAAGTTTCAACTTAGATCTTTCACTTATCCTCCCTATTTTCTCCGCTTCAGAGACCGGTTTATTCTTCATCCTAGAACCTTTTCTCTGACACTTCACCACCTGAAGCAATGCTGAAAAGCGTAAACTGAATGGGCAGCTCTATCAAGCCTACACCACATATCGCCAGCCCCATTTAAAACCATAGATACTTAACGGCTTTCGTCCCCCACAGATAACAATCTACCGCCAACAGAATCAAAGAGGACATTATTCCTTTTACGTAGTTAGCCAAGAGAATTTTGGGGATGGAAGGATTATAGAAGATCTGTTATCTCCTTGTAGAGATCAATATTAGCAGCGGATATTAATGAGAATCTACTTATCACTGTTAGAGGGGCCCCTCCAAGATCTTCACCGTTAGGCTTCAATATTACCCCTCCAGCCTCCTTTAGAATAAGCGTTGCAGCAGCAATATCTGTTGTACGCAGCTTCCCTCTCACATCGACATATGCATCCAACTGTCCAGAGGCCACTAGACATATCTCCAATGCAGCTGAACCTAAACTTCTAATATGCTTAGCCCTCTTCATTAAAGGCAGCAACCTCTCAACATTCTCTGGGGATCGAGAGATATCGATTGATATAACAGCCTCCTCTAATCTATTAATTCCTGAAGGCTCTATTCTCTCCCCGTTATATCTTGCACCCCTGCCCTTCTCAGCCTCGTATATCCCTCCATTATCCAGCCTCATCACCAGCGCAGCTTCAACATCTCTTAAATCGTCGCCGTAGGAGACGGCTATCGAAGTTGACGTGAAACTTATTCCTCTGACAGCGTTGGTTGTGCCATCCACACTATCAACGATAAAGTATACCTCCGGATTGTCGCCTATCCTCATAGTTCCACTTTCTTCACCAACAAATATGCATGATATGCCCTTACGCATCAGATACTCTATGATGACGTTCTCTGAGACAGCATCTATCCTTTTGGTTACGTCGCCACTGGCTCCTAACCCAACATTCTCCCTAGATTCTTCTGTCCCAAGCAGAGGCTGCACTTCAAGTAATACATTATTCGCTATTTCCTTTAATATATCTGACCAACTCATCCCTGATCATTTCTCAGTTGATTATGGAATGCACTATCTACTTATGTCACCTATACAATGAAATGAATCTCCTAATGGACCTATCATATGTCTTCTCAACGTCCGGTGGGAAGAAACATGCTGGGAGCTCACCATGCTCTCTATGATTCCTTAAGCATTCACAGCATTTCCCCTTTATATCACACGGATATGTACATGAACAGTTCTTTAAGTTATACTCTAGATTTGGACACTCAGTAACCATCCGCAGTGTTCACCCTCCATCCTTCAGTATACATAGCAGTATAGTACTAGTAAGCTACCCCACACTTATGTATGGGGCTTACTGCTTCAACCCTCAGCACTTACCCGGCGGCTCCCTCAGCCTTCCGGGCAGAGGTGCCGGATACCCACAGGCGTAACTTCGGGCCATCCCAGCCCAAGCTACCTTTCGGTAGCAACAATATCTGTAAGAGGCCAGATATAAATAAGTTACGGGCTCATCTCCTCCGGAAGAAGAATTTCACGCCAGCATCAGCTAAGTGGGATTTAGATACTTCTTCTGGATCTTTGCCGCTGCAGTCCACAGATTCCCAATTCTCACCTTACCAATCTGAGAGCATAACATTAACCCATCAAATCTGTCTATGCCATATCTCTCCTCCATCCACAGTATAAGCTCCAGAAAGGCTATTTTAATAGCGTCCTCCAAGCTCCTACCAGCACCTGAAGTAGCTATGGCGATGATTTCATCTTCATCTTCCACCCTCGGCCAAGAAACAGATTTACCCTTTAGAATGTCAACTTTAACCTTTACTTCGGCAGGCATCTCAACGGCTGTTCCAGATATCTCACCATCACCCTGCACCGCATGGACATCCCCTAAATAGAGCAGGGCTCCCTCATGAAAGACGGGAATGATAACTCTGCTTCCGGGATGTATATCGGGCAGATCCATATTTCCTCCGTGGCGACCAGGCATGAAACTTGATGATAATGCCTCAGCTTCTTGACGGGGCGCGACGCCTATAGTCCCAATCATAGGTTGATATGGAAAAGCAACCTTCTCTGAGAAGTAAACCAGTCCATCCCTTATCGGACAGATCCTCGTTTTACATGGGAAGCTTCCCCCGGCAAACTTGAGTATCGGTACAGAAGTCAAATATTCATCGTTTGATTCTGTAATGTAGGTTGCTCCTTGACCTATCGTCGGATTTATCTCTTCTATGTAGATAGAGACAGCGTCACCTTCCTCAGCCCCTTCAATGTATATTGGACCTAAAACAGGGTTTCCGAAGGGTATCCTACTCTTATCTCTCCTGTCCACTTCGGATCTAATCTGTCCTGAACTAGCATCTTCAACTTCTAATATCAATGACTCACCGGGCTTCACATTAATTATCGGCTCTTCATCAGGGCTCAACGTATACTTTAACCCGAACTCTCTAAATGAAATCTTCCTCAAAGCAGGTACGCTCCGAATTCACATCCCAAAATTTATATCACCACATAAAAAACGTTATCTACTTGAGGAAAGAATCGAGATGCCTCTAGACTGGAGGCTGCATATTCCTTCGCTTAGCCAATGCCTACACAGCTCAACTTCATCAGAGAACACAGCAAACCTTAATTGAAAGAGGCAAATTCCAGCCAAGAGAGAACCTTCTGGATCATCTATAACCACCATTATCTATCTTGGAAAGATTGAGGGATTCATCAACTAACCGTCAAAGAGGCATATCCATCCACATGATCCCAAACAGATAAGATTTAAGTAATTAATTTTAAATCTGAAAAACAATAATTAACAAGGTTGAGGTGGAAGTGATTGGTTAAGGTCGACGATTACGAGGTTTTAGAGGGACTCTATTACTCTAAGGATTATCTATGGATTAAAGTTGAGGATGGAAAGGCTAGAATAGGGATTACCGATTATGCTCAGAAGCAGCTTCGTGAAGTAGTGTTCGCTGAGCTTCCAAGCGTCGACGATGAGATTGTTAAAGGTGAACCATTTGGGACATTAGAGTCTGTAAAGGCGGTATCAGACCTTGTTGCTCCGTTAAGCGGCAAGGTTGAAGAAGTAAATGAGGAAGTTATGGACTCTCCAGAGATACTTAATGAGGATCCCTACGGCAACGGATGGCTCATCCTCATATCTCCAACAAACCTAGATGAAGAATTAAATGATCTTATGGATTTTGAAGCAGCCGTCGAATGGCATAAAGAGCTAATAAAAGAAGGATAAAAGAAATTGCCTCGGAAGATAGTTATTGTTGGAGCAAACGCGGCCGGGGCGGAGGCAGCCGTCGCAGCCAGAAAAACAGATAGAGAAGCAGAGATAATCTTGGTCAATAAGGAGGATACACGGACATATTCGAGATGCGGCTTACCATTTGTTCTAGGCGGCCAGATTCCAAGCTTTGAGAACTTAATCGTTTATCCACCCTCATTCTATCGTATGATGAAGTTTGATCTGAGGCTTGGAACCACAGCTGTTGATCTCAACACGGAAGCGAAGACCGTAGAGTTGGTCGACAAGGAAGGAAAAACAGAAACTATTGAGTATGACAGTTTAATCCTTGCGACGGGATCTCATCCATTCAAACCTCCAATCGACGGAATCGACAAGGAAGGAGTATTCTCCCTACATACGATCAAGGATGGAGAAGCCATCCTCAAGGCTATGAAGAAGGCTAAGTCCGCTGTGATTATAGGATCAGGTCTAATCGGATTGGAGACCGCAATAGCATTCTTGGATCAAGGAATAAAGGCAACGGTTATAGAGATGCTCCCAAGCATCCTTCCAAGGCTCCTCGACAGGGACATGGCAAGGGAGGTTCAGCTGAGACTTGAAAGGAAAGGTTTAAGGATAATAGTTGGAAAGGCGGCTGAGGCGATAGTTGGAAATGAAAGAGCCACTGGAGTCCTCGTAGGCGGAGAAGAAATAGAAGCTGATATAGTTGTGGTTGCCGCGGGGGTTAGACCTAACACTGAACTTGCTCAGAAGGCAGGTATCGAGATAGGGGAAACCAGAGGCATAAAGACTAATATTAGGATGGAGACAAGCGCTAAAGATGTTTATGCAGCTGGAGACTGCGCTGAAACAACGCATATAATAACCAGACGCCCAGCCCTCCCATTACTTGGAACAGCGGCTGTAAGAGAAGGTAAGGTTGCAGGTGTAAACGCTGCAGGCGGCTACGCCGTCTTTCCAGGATCACTCTTCTCAACGGTCTCGCAACTATCAGACTTTGAGATAGGCGCAACTGGCATAACGGAGTTCTGGGCCTCCAGATTCGGTCTCGACGTGATTGTTGGAAAGATAAGCGGGCATACAAGGGCTACATACTATCCAGGAGCAAAAACCATAAAGGTTAAACTTTTGGTTGAGAGAGAAACTAAAAGAATCGTTGGTGGACAGATAGTTGGAGGAGAAGATGTAACACAACGTATAAACGCGTTATCTCTTGCGATACAGATGAACATGACCGTCTACGAGTTAGCTAAGGCTGACACATGCTATGCCCCTTCAGTATGTGAAACGTGGGAACCAATAGTTTTAGCGGCTGAGATGGCTATTAAAAGACTTTAAGCCTCCCGCCTTTATTTTTGGTTTTTAACTGCCAAGAACGGTTTTAATCAGGATTAGACGGAACGAAGAAAAATGTGAAGAGATAGTTAAGCATCAAATATTTTTCCTGGATTCAATATATTGTTCGGATCAAATATCTTCTTTATCTCCTTCATTATTCTGATTTCTTCTTTGTCGAGGCAGATTGGAAGATACTTCTTCTTTGTCCATCCTATTCCATGCTCACCAGACACAACCCCTCCAAGATTCTTAGCTTCACTGTAGAGTTTCATCATCACCTTCGGAAGCTTCTCATTCCATTCCTCATCGCTTAATCCATCCTTTATGGGATGGACATGTATATTTCCGTCTCCAGCATGACCATAACTTAAGATTTTAACGCCGTACTCGTCGGATATCTTCTTTATCCTCTCTATATATAATGGCATCTTGCTTGGGGGAATCGCAGCGTCAACTATATCTGCTTCCCTACTCTTAACTATAGCCTCATAAAAGACACTTCTAATATCCCATATTACACTCTGCCTCTCCTTTGTATCTGCAACAAGCACATCCACCGCATTATTGCTTAAACATATCTCAGAAACGGCTTCAGCGTCTCCATATAACTCTTCCTCTTTATCTCCATCTATCCTTATTATTAGGTACGCGTCTGCATCGTGGTGAGGCATCCTCTTCCCGAGACGGTTCTCAGCCTCCAATATAACTTCTCTCTCAACAAGTTCTATCGCTGTTGGAGTCACCTTCTCCCTTAATATCTCGGATACAGATTTAGCCGCATCGTACATATTGCTGAAGGGAACATATAATGTTATGAAGATTTTAGGGAGTCTTATCAGTTTTAGAATTGCTTTAGTTACAACAGCTAATGTTCCTTCAGATCCAATTATTAAATGCATCAGATCATATCCCATAGACCTCTTCACCACCTTTCCTCCCAAATTCAAGACTTTCCCGTTTGGAAGAACAGCCTCCAACCCTAAAACGTAATCCCTTGTCTTACCATATTTTACCCCATTCATCCCCCCAGCGTTTGTGCCGATGTTCCCTCCTATAAAAGAGGTTCTCTCACCTGGATCAGCAGGATAGAATAGTCCACGCCTCTCAACTTCTAATCTTAGATCTGAAAGTACAACGCCAGCCTCAACAACAGCCATCAAGTTATCCTCATCTATCTCAAGTATACGGTTCATTCTCTCCAGGCTTAATAGTATACCACCATACACTGGAACAGCGCCGTTACATAAGCCTGTTCCCTGCCCCCTGGGAGTTACAGGAATCATCTTCTCATTAGCTAAGGATAGGATATCGGAGACTTCATCTGTACATTTAGGTTTTACAACAACTTCAGCTGTAGCCTCCAAGCCGATAGGAGCCTCATCTGAAGAGTAAAGTTTGATTGTTTCCTTATCCGTTAACACATTCTCCTCTCCAACAATACCACGGAGATCCTTCAAAACCTCATCTGTAACCTTATTATACTTCATCTCCATCATCCCTTCTTTAACCTTCTTATCCTATCTATTAATTTGGGAATAACTTCATAAAGGTCACCTACAAGTCCCATATCAGCTATCTTAAGAATAGGCGCAGAAGGATCCTTATTGATCGCAATTATAAACTCTGATCCTTTCATGCCTGCGAGATGCTGAACAGAACCAGAGATTCCACATGCAATATATATTTTTGGACGAACAGTTCTTCCGCTTAACCCTATCTGATGTGGATAGGCGATCCATCCTTCATCAACAGCTGCTCTACTCGCCCCTACAGCCCCACCGAGAAGATCTGCGAGCTCCCTTATAATCTTAAAGCCTTCAGGCCCACCGAGCCCCCTTCCACCTGAAACTATTATGTCAGCCTCCGTTATGCTCGGTCCACCTTCACCAATATCTGAGATCTCCAACACTTCAACGCGATCCCTAACCTCTTCAGGATCAAATCTCATCTTCACAACTTCACCTTTATATCCAGGTCTCCTCTCAGCGCGCTTCATAACTTTATATCTGACCGTCGCCATCTGCGGCCTACTCCTCGGACATATAATAGTTGCCATAACATTCCCTCCAAAGGCAGGTCTAGTCTGAAGTAGAAGCCCAGTCTCCGGGTCTATATCCAGCTCTGTACAGTCAGCCGTCAATCCAGTCTTAATTCTAGAGGCAATTCTTGGAGCTATAGATCTTCCAATCGCCGTTGCACCTAAAAGGAAGATGTTCGGCTTAATCTTCCTAAGCAGATCTACTATTATATCCACGTATGGATCTTCTCTGAACACTGCTAGAGATGGATCATCATAAACGTAGACCTTGTCAACTCCGTAGTTTATTAGGTTCTCAGCTTCCTCCGTGACATCTTCGCCTAAAACAACACACTCCAGCTCTTCACCTATCTTATCAGCTAATTCTCTGCCTTTACCTATAAGTTCATAGACAACCGGTGATATACGGCTGTTCCTCTGTTCCCCAAACACTAGAACCCCCCTATACTCCGATAGGTCACCTACTCTCTCTTCCTTCCCTACTCTCTCTATAGCATCTACTGGACATACAGGTAGGCATACCCCGCACATCCGACAATCATCAGTTATCCTAACTTTTCCATCAACCCTTTTGATAGCGTCATATGGACATGACTTAATACAGAGCCCGCATCCCACACATTTATCTTCCACTATAATAATACTCATCAAATCCGATACACCATTAAAGAACATTTAATTCTACAAGTTTCTTCAGGATCTCATCGGCCAGCATATCTGGTTCTCCCTTGATTAATCTACCACCTAAACGCGGAGGAGGATTAAAAACTTTGACAACCCTTGTCGGGGAACCATTAAGACCAAACCTATCAGCCTCACCACCTAGATCCTCAGCCCTTAAAATCTTTATTTGAGCCTTCCTAGCCCATAGTTTTCTCTTCAAAGATGGAAGACGGGGCTCATTTATCTCTTTAGTAACAGTTATCAGACATGGCATGTGAACCCTAACCTTCTCATATACGTCATCCAACGTCCTCTCAAGCACGATCTGACCATCCATAAAAAGATGGATTCTCCTAACATAGCTCACATGTGGAATACCTAACTCCTCAGCCAGTCCAGGACCAACCTGACCCGTATCTCCATCTGTAGTCTTCAAACCACAGATTATAATGTCGTATGTCCCGATCTTTCTTATTCCACATGCCAAAGTATAAGCCGTCGCCAAAGTATCAGCCCCAGCAAATACTTTATCCGTTAATAGGACTGCCCTATCACATCCCATCGCCAACGCTTCTCTGAGAGATGATTCAGCCTGCGGCGGCCCCATAGATATAGCTGTAATCTCCCCTCCATACCTCTCCTTTAATCTGACAGCTTCCTCAACCGCGTATAAGTCAAACGGATTAATAGTAGACTCCACACCCTCTCGGATCAAGGTGCCTCTCTCAGAATCTATCTCCACCTCTGTTGTAGCTGGAACCTGCTTTACACAAACAATAATCTTCAATCCGCATCCATGCAACTCTAATCTACTCTCGCAATGTTCTAGATACTCTTATGAATCCAATTAATAAAATTATTAAGATTTTTAGTGTATACTGAATCTAGTTGTCCTAAAGATCAGCTGGAAAGGCTGAGCCATGCAAATTATAGAGGATACCTGTCCACTATGCGGCGAGAGATACTATTATAGCCAGCTAATAGGATGTTATATATGTGGAAGGTTCTTCTGCAGAAACTGCATAATATATGAGCATGAGAGAGTTTTATGCCTAAACTGTGCCAGGAGAATGTACTCTCCAAAAGGACCTAAAAGCAAATATGTTAAGCTAAGCATCTTCCTAGCAAGAAAAGCCAAGTACAAGAGGACTCTGAAGCTTTCTATGAAGCAGATTGAGGAGATAATAGGGGATAAATTGCCATTCTCAGCCTATCACTCCAAGTATTGGTGGACCAGTAGATCTAGAGGACAATCAGAAGCATGGCTAGCAACAGGATGGATAATCCAGGATGTCGACTTAGAACATGGAGAGGTCACATTCAAACTTACACATAACCTAAACAACAAGGAAAACGCGAATCCAAAAAGAAGGAAAACTAGAAGGGAAAGGAAGAAGATAAAAAGTAAGAGACGTAGAAGGAGGGAACCGTCAAAGACTAAGATATCCATCATACAGGCTAGATTGAAGAATATTGAACGTCAGAGAGGGATACATGAATATAGAGGATTACGAAAGAAGAAGAGCATCTATGAAAGGAGATTATATAGAGAGGGAAGTACAGGCCTTAACGGATAGATCTAGGAAAGACTCATCAGTAAACTCTCTCGCCGTTTAGATTGAGGTTCCAGCGTTCGCTGGATTTTACATCTCCAATCACATCCACCGATTCAGAGGAGTCCACAACCACCAATCAACAGAACCACACAGACACAAGTAAACCGGCTTTTAAAGAACGGGAAAAAGGAGAATAAGACTACTCCGGTAGGCGCTCTCACTGAACCATATTACAGTTAGAGCCCTCTCTTATGAGCAAGATAGACGGAGAAGATAATGAGAGCTGCTTAGAGGGACTGTTATGTTATACAGTCGATTCCATTAAGACTCTATCTTCGATTTTATTATTGATGCCTCCATGTAGGCTTTGCGGATTAAGTCCTCTATAAGTTCAGGGGTTACTATCGGAGCATTCATTGCAAGATTGTACGCTTCGTTCCAAGCTATTCCTATAAGCGTTGAGATATTCTCAGATGTTGGATAGCTAGCGTTCAACGAGAGATTCAACGCTTGGATATGCGCATCTATAATCTCCTGCTTAACCTCCTCAAGGTCTATGTGGAGATCCTCATCTGTTAAGATTAACCCGTCATCATAGACCACCTTTAAGGATAAGCCTGCTTCAACAGATTTTATCCCAAGCTTCGAAAGAACAGCGGCTAATCGTTCTGATATCACCTCGCCTTTTCTAGCAACCACGGTGTCACGGTTTATCCATACGCTTCCAGACTCGATTCTTGTAGGCAACCCAACCGAGTTTAACTGGCTGATTATAGGTCCAGGAGGCAATCCCGTATTTCCAGCAGGCACAATTATATCTTCGGATGCTACATCACCCACCTTAGCAAACATCTTAACCTTGCTCTTCTCAAGGAGGAGAGCAAGCTTAAACGGGTTTATATTTGTGAAGAGAAATATGTTTGATCCCTTCAGGAAGCCTCTCAATCTTTCAAGGTTCGCTCGTCCCTCACACTCCGATATCGCCCTGTCCATTATAGTGTTCTTGATCACCCGCATGTATACTTCTCCTCTAAGCTTCTTCTTAAGTTCCTGCAGCTGATTTGCTCTAACCTTATGTAGACTAGCTATACCGATCACTTTATATTGTTGAATAAGCTTCTTGGCCTCTTCAACCTGCTGCGCCTTCCTAATTAGGACTTGCCTCTGCAACATCATTCTCTTGACCCTCTAAAGATTCAACTTTACAGGTGGACCCATTGTTAGCTTTAGATATATTGAGTCAATATTCTTTATTCCCCTTTTAAGTCTACCCTCAATCCTACGTATCACAGCCTGAATATTCTCTACTAGAGCATCATCATCCATATCTTCCGTTCCAACTCTGCATTGCAACGTCGGTTGTCCCCTCGCCCTAACCCGCACCATTCTACGATGCCTCTCAACAACACTCTTAATATCCACGTTTGGAGGAACAGGAGTCGGCATCTTCCCTCTTGGCCCAAGTATCGTTCCGAATACTCTACCCACCAACGGCATAAGAGGCGCCTCAGCTATAAAGAAGTCCGTCCTCTTAGCTATCTGCCTCTGCCTCTTCTTATCTTCAGCTAGACCCTCCAATTGTTCTCTGTCAATTACGGTTACACCATCTATCCTCTTAGCCCTCAAAGCTAGATCTCCGGTGGCGAAGACGCATATATTAACATCCTTACCTATAGGGTTAGGCAGCTCTATAGTTTCCTGGATTCTTCCCTCAGGCTTCTTAACGTCAACATCTTTAAGGTTTATGATAAGCTCTACTGACTGCTTGAAGTTTCTCTTCTTAGATTTCTCCCTTACCTCTTTAAGCGCTCTCTTGATTTCTTTGGTTTCCAGCGACATATTAAATCCCGACTTAATTCATGAAACGTGTAATCCTATTTTAAAAAGGTTACTACTCCTCTCTGAGGAGATCATCATATTTCCCTTCATCTATTTCACGTTGAATAACTCGTGGATCTTTCCCCTCAACAGTGATTCCCATGCTAACGCAGCTCCCAAGCACCTCTTTAACAGCAGACCTTAAGCTTCCAGCATTTAAAGATGGCATCTTAATCTTAGCTATCTTCACAACTTGATCGATTGATAGGTTCCCCACCTTCTCCGTACCTGGAGCCCCAGAACCCTTCTCTACGGATGCCTCCTTAACTATCAGAGCCGACGTTGTTGGAACTCCAACAGTAACTTCAAACTCCTTCGTCTCTGGATCAACCGTTATCTTAACAGG
>WAQA01000020.1 GCA_015520475.1 Candidatus Bathyarchaeota archaeon
CCGTAGAATAGAGGAGATAGATGGGTTGACGCAGCTACGAGAGGCTGAGGCGACGATATGGACAAATAAATATGCTGTTAAGAATCCTGTTGATGCTGCAAGTCTATTCATACAGAAGGCCAATCATATGAAGGATTTCTTAGAGGGTAGGCTGTATTATGGCGGGGTAGCTGAGAAGCGTTCAATCCAGAAAAGAATGGAATTCCTCAGAGAATTGATGAGTAAAAGTAGAGATGAGAGGGTTAAAGAGGAGTGTGAGAGGCTGCTGAGATTATGGGATGAAAGTATCCTCCTTTAAGTATCTATAATCTCTAGCGAGAAGTTCTCTCTGGAAAAGATTTTGCGTATGATGGCTCTAGAGGAGCTGTATTCTCCTCTGCAGGTACACTTTATCAAAGCAGGAAAACCTTACAGTAATGATGGATGATTCGCCGATGAGCTCTTCACTAGTCCTCCAGATACAAAAGCCTTAAGTTATAACATGAATCATTACTAATTAATCTTGCTATACCGAAGTGGAAGTGATCCAGAAATTTGAGGAGCGATTCTATAAAGGTTGGGTTGGAAAGAGCTCCGCATAGAGGAATACTGAAATGTTTAGGGGTCACCGACAGTGATCTTAACAAGCCTTTCATAGCCGTTGTTAACAGCTTCAATGAGATGGTTCCGGGCCATATGAACCTTGATAAACTAGCAGAGTTCGTTAAGGCTGGTGTAAGATCTGCTGGTGGAGTACCATTTGAATTCAATACTATAGCCATATGCGATGGTCTCGTTATGGGTCATGAGGGGATGCATTATTCGCTTCCATCAAGAGAGTTAATAGCTGACTCAGTTGAGGTTATGATTAAGGCGCATAGATTCGACGGTATGGTCTTAATCACAAACTGTGACAAGATAACTCCTGGAATGCTCATGGCTGCGGCTAGGCTGAATATTCCATCAATCGTTGTAACGGCTGGTCCTATGGTTTCAGGAGTGTATAAGGGCAGAAGGGTTGATGTAACAGCTATATTCGAGGCTGTTGGAGAGGTTGCTGCTGAAAGGCTTAGCCTTAAAGATTTAAAGATGATTGAGGATAATGCCTTTCCAGGATGTGGATCATGCAATGGTATGTATACGGCGAATACTATGGCATGTATAGTTGAATCTTTAGGGATGTCTCTTCCCAGATGTGCGACGACTATAGCTGCTTCCTCCAGAAAATTGAGGATAGCAAAGGAGAGCGGAGAGAGAATAGTTAAGCTTGTAAATGAGGATATAAAGCCGCTTGACATAATGACGTATGAGGCCTTCGAGAATGCGATAATGGTATTTATGGCTCTAGGAGGATCAACGAATGCCGTTCTACATCTTAAAGCGATAGCGAGAGAGGCAAATATAGATCTTCCATTAAGTCTGTTTGACAAGCTAAGCCGGAAGGTTCCACATATCTGTGATTTAAGACCTAGCGGACCCTATGACCTTGAAGAACTTGATATTGCAGGTGGTGTACCGGCTGTTATGAAAGAACTAAGCCAATTGATCCACCTTGATACTTTAACGGTAACCGGCAAGACTCTGGGGGAGAACATAAAGGACGCTGTTGTCTTTGATAGAAATATTATAAGACCGTTGGATAATCCAGTTCATAAAGAAGGTGGCATAGCTATTCTAACAGGAAATCTTGCGCCAAAGGGTGCCGTGGTGAAGGTTACGGCAATATCCCCGAAGATGCTTGTGCATAGTGGTCCAGCTAGAGTATACAATTCAGAAGAAGAAGCTATGAAGGCTATATTGAACAGGGAGATCGAGAAGGGGGATGTTGTGGTTATCAGGTATGAAGGGCCTAAGGGAGGCCCTGGGATGCGTGAGATGCTTTCACCTACAGCCGCGATAGCTGGAATGGGTCTAAGCGACTCTGTTGCTCTCATAACGGATGGAAGGTTCTCAGGGGCTACGAGGGGGCCATGTATAGGTCATGTATCACCGGAAGCGGCTGAGGGCGGTCCGATAGCGGCGTTACAGGACGGTGACATAATAGTCCTAGACATACCGAAGAGAAGATTGGATGTTCAATTAAGCGATGAAGAACTAAAAGAGAGACTTGCCAAGTGGAGGCCTAAGCCACCAAAAATCAGAAAGGGATATCTTAAGAGATACTCTATGCTTGTTCAATCCGCGGATATGGGCGGGACATTTAGAGACATCTAAAAACTTGGACAAAATCATCTTTATAGGTGTGTGGAGATTCTGAGGTTAAGTTTGACTTTGATGCTTGCTGATCGTCCTGGGGAGCTACTGAAGGCTTTGCAGCCAATAGCGAGGAACGGAGGGAACATAATATCTATTATTCATGAGAGGGAGGGGGCTACTGGAACATACGTTCCAGTCAGCCTCATAGTTGATTTCCCTTCATATGAAAACTTTAGAAAGGCGAGGATGGCCCTTGAAGACTTGGATATAAACATTATAAAGTCTGAGGAGGTAGTTGAGAGGGTGCGATTTACAGTGTTACTCATTGGAAGGTTCGACTTAAAGAAGATACTGGAGGCTAAGATTAAGGATCTAAAGATTACGGGCTTCGAGGTTTCAGCGCCTACCTCAAAGGAGTTCTGTGTAAGACTTAATATTGAAGTTCCAAAGGGAGAGGTTGACTCCGCAGTAAACGAGTTAAAGAAGATTTCCAGAGAAGAGAATGTGCTGTTTATCTCGTCACTCTAAAAACGGTAGAGGAAGAACCTATGAAGGCGATAATTATAGGATTTGGCTTTATAGGGAAGAGGCTTATAGAGGTGCTGAATCAAAAAATCAGCCTCTTAAAGAGGATTGATAGGAGCTTTAAAGTTATAGGGGTTTCAGACAGTAGAGGCTACATCTTTAATCCAGATGGACTTGACCTAAAGGTATTATCGAAGATAAGTGGAACTCATGAATATTCAAGATACTTCCATGAGGGATCATCATTGGATCTAATTGAGGAGGGCGATGCGGATATAATGGTCGAGGCTACACCGACGAATATTAAAGATGGAGAACCTGGACTCACATATATCAGGAGGGCCCTGTCGATTGGTATGGATGTCGTAACGGCGAATAAGGGTCCATTGGTAGTTGCCTTTAGAGAGCTTAAGAGATTAGCTGAAAGTCGAGGTTGTCACCTTAGATTTGAGGGTGCGGTGGCCGGTGCAATGCCAATATTCTCACTTATAAATGAATGCTTGCAGGGAGATAAGATAATAAAGATATCTGGAATCCTGAATGGAACAACAAACTTCATCCTTTCGAAGATGCATTTTGAGGGATCAACATTTGAGATGGCTTTGAAAGAGGCTCAAGAGAGAGGGATTACGGAGAAGGATCCTTCCTATGATGTTGATGGTATAGATGCAGCCTGTAAAGTTGTGATTCTAGCTAATGCGTTGATGGATAGAGATGTAAGGTTTGAGGATGTTGAGAGAGTCGGCATAAGGGGGATATCGCCTGAAGCCATAAACTTGGCTAAAAGAGCCAATTATACTATAAAGCTTATAGGAGTGATAGATCGAAACCTTGAAGTTGCACCTAAACTGGTACCTCTCAACCATCCTCTATGCGTCCATGGAACCCTTAACGCTCTACATATTGAAACTGACCTAGCTAAAGAATTAACTATAATCGGTTATGGAGCTGGAAAAGAAACGGTTTCAGCAATAATGAATGATATTATATCAGTGATGAAGGGGAGGCTTGCTGGGCAGAGCAGCCTTACCCAATCATAATGATTCTTTCTATAGACTCTAAATCCGCATCGACTTCTATCATTTTAGGTGATTGCCTCAAAACGATGTCTGGATCCTTTAATCCGTGACCGGTCACTACACAGACAACCCTTTCATTCTTGTCTATAGATTTTGAACTGGCAAGTTTACGTAGACCAGCTATTGATGAAGCGCTTGCAGGCTCAACGAATAATCCCTCTTTAGCAGCGAGAAGGGACTGGGCTTCAAGTATCTCATCGTCTGAGACTGTCTCCATAAATCCATTAGACTCCTTTAAGGCTTGGAATGCCTTCTTCCAGTTGACGGGCGCCCCTATCCTGATGGCCGTAGCAACGGTTTCAGGATCCTCTACAGGTCTCATTCCATCAAGTCCCCTCCTGAAGGCCTGGGCTATGGGGGCTGCCCCTTCAGCCTGTATTCCGATCATCTCTGGAAGGTTATCGATGAAACCTAATGTCCTAAGCTCCTTGAAACCCTTCCATATTGCGCTTATATTACCTGCATTTCCAACTGGAACAATAACTTTGTCCGGTGCCTCTCCTAATTGATCCACAATCTCGTAGGCTATGGTCTTCTGTCCTTCAAGACGATAGGGATTCAATGAATTAAGCAGATATAATGGATGTTTTTCACTTAGTCTCCTTGCGATTCTGAGGGCTGCGTCAAAGTTTCCTCTGACCTGTATAACTCTGGCTCCATGGATTATTGCCTGAACAAGCTTTCCTAAGGCCACTTTTCCAGAGGGTATCAGAACGATGCATGTTAAACCTGCCTTAGCAGCGTATGCGGCCAGCGAAGCCGAAGTATTACCGGTACTAGCGCATATAACAGATTCCATGTTTAATTGTAGGGCCCTTGTAACGCCGACGGTCATGCCGCGATCCTTAAATGATCCAGTTGGATTCTCCCCCTCATTCTTCACATAAATGTTCCTTAACCCAAATTCTTTTTGGAGCCTGCGGCATCTATTCAGTGTTGTTCCTCCCTCGCCTAAACTTATAATCTCGCCTCTCCTATCCTCTATAGGTAGCATCTCAAGATAACGCCAAACAGATAGTGTTCTCTCTCCCCATATCCCCCTCAAATCGGAGGGTAACCTTGAATAATCATATTCGCATGAGAGAAGATCTCCGCATTTCGGACATGTATACAGGATCCTCTCTGGATCATATTCTCCGCCGCATCCAATACATTTAAGGTAGTATCGCTGCCTCATTTACATTTATCTCCAGACCTACCAAATAGACTTAACATAGCCCTTATTTATCTATATCCCTCCAAACATTAACTCCTCAAGAAAAGTCTCTAACCGAAGGATCATACTGGTAAAATTGCATAATTTTTATAAGAATGATAGGAAGAATTTTTAATTAAAATAGAAGTAATATTTCTATTGAAATAGTAAAAGATAGTAGGATGAGGGAGGTTAGATGCCTGAGAAGATATCATATCCAGCTGTCATTGGAGCAATTATCCTCGGCCTTCTCATAGGAGCTGCAA
>WAQA01000021.1 GCA_015520475.1 Candidatus Bathyarchaeota archaeon
ATGATGCTTATAAATTTTTTGATGATAATATCTACAGTTTAACAATTATCAGTCAAATTCAATAATCTTTCATCTGGTAGATGAAGAGTTCACTTACCATCAAGGATAACCGTTAAGCCACCATTCATCCCTTTCAGGAGTTTATTATGTCTTTATCATCTAACGTGGACAGGATCACTTATGGAGTGGTTTAATTTTGCGATGTATCTTTAACTCTCCTATCCTCTTGTATATTTCTCCCTTCTCAAGTTCCTTGTATATTGGGAATTCATGATGGAACTCTTTTAGGTGTTTGAAGAAGGGTCCTAAACCTATCGTTCCATACTCCCTTGACTTCGCCACATTGTCTAAGTCTAGGATTTCGATAAGTACTGTCTCATTATCTTCGGCTTCTTGGAGTAGTCTTCCATCCGGATCCACAATCATGGAGTGACCGGCTAAGGTTAGTGCTCCATGGGATCCAACACCCTCAATACTGATCATGTAGCATTGATTGAAGATCGCGTTCGCCCTGTTTATTACTCCTTCGAGTGGACCGGCTGAGCTTGGAGTCATGGCTGGATGCAGTATAACTTCGGCTCCCATCCAAGCTAATGTCCTAGCAACCTCTGGGAACCATGCATCATAGCAGATGCATAATCCGAATCGACCTACATCCGGGATGTCGAAGACGCAGAATTCATCTCCTGGAGTGGTCTGCTCAAGGGGTGACCATGGGAACATCTTTCTGTATTTGGCCACTATCTCCCCTTCAGGAGAGATAACCACAGCTGAATTGTATATCTTCCCTCTTTCAACCTCGAACATTGATCCTGGAAGAAGCCACTTCCCATTCATCTTTGCTAATTTGCAGAGGCGATCTGTTGTTTTTCCTGGGATAGGTTCAGCCTGATCCTTCCATGTAGCAGGGTTAAAGCCGGGTATTGAGAGTTCACTGAAGCATATCATATCAATCCATGGGAAGGCAGCGGAGAGATTCTGTACGAAACCTTCAATCTTCAGCAGGTTCTCCTCGGTTCCTCCTGGGACAATAGTCATCTGTACAACAGCAACTGAGAAGTATCTTGTCACAGCCATCCACCTCCCTAGAATTATATGGGGAGGCGTTAATTATACATTTTCAATCGCTAACGCCCTCTCTGCACTGCATTTACAAGAGAATGCTTCAGAGGAGAGGATTAGAGATGCTACGCTTATATTCTATCAGCAACTATGGTATTATGGTGTTTAAGATGGAATGGAGGAACATCCTAGAAATCTCAGATGGCGTCTACTGGGTCGGCGTAAAAGATTGGGATCGCCGATTATTCGATTCGCTTATACCGTTACCTAAAGGAACAAGTTATAATGCATATCTTGTTATCGGTGATAATTGGAAGGTTCTAGTTGACACTGTGAATCCAGGATTTGAGGCGGAGCTTCACAGTAGGATCAGCCGCATCATAGATCCAGAGGAGATAGACTACATCGTGATGAACCATGCTGAACCGGATCATGCAGGGGCAATCCCATATCTGATGAGGATAAATGATAAGGCTAAGCTTGTGACCACCCCCAGAGGGGCTAAGATGGCTCAAACATACTATAGCGTCGATGAGAAACGTATAGTTACAGTTACTGATCAAGAGAGGATAAGCATTGGTGGGAAGACGCTGCGTTTTATTGAAGCTCCTATGCTTCACTGGCCGGAGACAATGTTCACATATCTGGAGGAGGACGGCATCCTCTTCTCATGCGACTTCTTCGGTTCACATCTCGCCGCAGGCTTCTTCGATGATGAAGTTGAGGATTTACTGGTTCATGCCCAGCGATATTGGGGTGAGATCATGATGCCCTTCAGATCTATGGGTGGAAAGGCTTTAGAGAAGATCAAGGACCTGAACATCAGAGTTATAGCTCCAAGCCACGGTCCAATCCATAGGAACATAAGAAGGATACTGGATGCATATCAGGGATGGGTGAGGGGGGATACTAAGAGTAAAGCGTCAATCATCTACGTCTCCATGTGGAGGCACACTGAATCTATGATTCAATTAGCAGCTGAGACGCTGATGGCTGAGGGGGTGAATGTCGCCATATATAATCTCACAGTAAGCGACATAGGAGATTTAGTGAAGGATCTTGTTGATTCACGAGCGATAGTTATAGGTGCACCGACAGTTCTTGGAGGAGCACATCCACTTGCGGTTTACGCATCATACTTAATAAAGGCGTTGCGTCCCCCGCTCAGATATATGCTCCTCTTAAGCTCATATGGGTGGGGTGGGGGAGCCATAAGACATTTAAGAGGCATCCTGGAAGGAACTGGATCGGAGATTGTAGGATCCATAGAGGTTAATGGTCCACCATCCGCAGACGATATGAATCGGATAATCGAGCTAAGCAGAACCTTAGCTCAGAAGATTAAGGGGGGAGAGTGAAGAGGGGAACGGCCTCCCCTATAACATATTTTTCCAACGTTCAACTTTCCCTTAACATTTATAAACGCAGGTACATCTATGGATTCCCATCTAGAGCATCATCTAACAGAAAAGCTTAGAACATAAGAGGACTTAATGATCTGGGAGGGTTCTACACGTTGATGATATATTTCGAGAACATGCTGCTATGGTATGGGAGGCTTATCCGTCTAATCTCAGAAGAGCATGAATTAATCTCTTAATTTTATTGGGGGGATGGAGATGGCTCGAGAAGATCGACTATTACCTCTTTAACTGGTCTCCTGAAGAAGCATTTGATCTTCTCAAGCAGATCCCTTCCTTTATCCGTCAATCTGTAATATTTGATGCGTCTCCTTCCCCTCTCAACTAGACTACATATTATAAAGCCTTCCCGTTCTAAGGCGTAGAGGAATGGATAGATGATTCCGGGCTGGAGCCTATGTCCAGTCAACCTTTTAAATTCGTTGATCAATTCGTATCCGCATCTCGGCTTGGACTCTAAGAGCCATAAGACTATCGGTCTAGTCAATCCACGTCTAATCACATGTAGAATGTCCTTAACCATCTCTCCTACACACAGAAAATATTTTAATTATTGATATATTTATATGGTTATCGTTGAGCTGAAGAACATTAAATATTCCATGATATAAGGTTCTTGGAGGATTATATCTTGACTGGATTTGAGGAGGATGTAATAGGATCTATAGTGAGGGGGCTGAGTCGAGCAATAATCCTCTGGCTAATCAGTAGAGAGTCACTCTCAGGATACAGGATCTTGAAGAGGATGAAGGAGATGACTGGACGGAAACTACATTCAGGAATCATATACCCACTCCTCTACGAACTTGAAGATAAGAATCTCATACGTGGAAGATGGATTAGGAGAGGTAGAAGATGGATAAAATATTATTCGATAACAGATAAAGGAGTAAACATGCTGGATCACCTAAGAAAGTTCTTTGAGAGGCCCATCAGGAACCCCCTGATAAGTTTTATAGGAGAAGACGAGGAGAACATAGAATAGATCATGATTCTAACATCGTATTCAAGTTTTAAGAGAGAAATAACCTGAAAATCAGCAGGAAAACAATATGTTTATACCGATCAAATCAATCTTTTTAGTTGTAAACTTATTGGGGGGCGGAGGGCGGCGAGTTCCGAATCTAATTCGGCCTCTGTTGAGACATTCCTCTCCTTACTGGAGAATCCTCTTCTTAGGATGATGATTCGGCTTTCAGGGAACCGACGGCTTAATAATGGAAAGACCTACCTAGAAGCAGCACTGGACAATCTTGTAGGGTATAGGAGAAGCCGCTCCTTTCCTGTAATAGCCTTCTCAGGAATGATAAAGTTAGCGGTTGATTTCGGCTGCAGAATATTCAATATGGATCAAAAGGACGTAATGAACGCTCTGAAAACCCCATACTTCAGGAAGGGACTGGTGAATATACTCGGCGGAATAGGCATGTATGGCGTGACAAAGCCTTATAGGACTCCAGCACCATTCCTCGTAGTCTGGAATTACACGAACCTCTGTAATCTGAGATGTAAGCATTGCTATCAACATGCAGGTAAACAGTCTCAAGATGAACTAACAACAGATGAGAGACTTGCAATTATAGATCAACTTGATGAGAACAACGTTTCAGCCCTCGCATTCTCCGGCGGAGAACCATTAATGTGCAGTGACATATTCCAGGTTGCCAGATACGCCCATGAGAAGGGGATATACATCTCCATAGCTACAAATGGAACCTTACTGACGAGGGAGAATGTAGCACGTCTTAAGAAGGCTGGAGTCGGCTACGTAGAGGTAAGCTTGGACGGGGCGACAGAGGAGAGCCATGAACGGTTCAGAGGAATAAGGGGATGCTTCGAGAAGACAATAGAGGGTATAAAGAATTCTGTAAAGGCTGGAATCTACACATGCATAGCCACAACAGCCACAAAACATAACATAAAGGAGATTCCTGAAATAGTTGAGTTAGCTAAGAGATTAGGCGTTAAGAGAGTTATAATCTTCAATTTTATACCGGCTGGACGTGGAAAAGAGATAACCCATCTAGATCTATCCCCAGAGGAGAGGGAGGATCTCCTCAAATATCTATATGAGGAGTTGACCCGTGGAGAGATAGAGACCCTCTGCACAGCCCCTCAATACTCAAGAGTATGCCTCCAGCAGTCTCTGATAAAGAAGAGCAATGTACTCTCATCAGCTCACTTCGCAGTAGCCGACTTCCATGGAAGAGCTAAACAGCTAGCTGATTTTCTAGGAGGATGCGGGGCTGGTAGACTTTACTGCGCAATACAGCCCAACGGACTGGTTACTCCATGCGTCTTCATGCCAATTGTAACAGGAGATTTAAGGAGGCAAAGTCTAAGGGAGATCTGGCTGAAATCTAAAGTGATGAGGGATTTGAGGGATAGAGAGAAACTCAAAGGGGGATGCGGCATCTGCAGATACAAGTATATATGTGGAGGATGCAGAGCAAGAGCATACGCATACCACGGAGATTACTTGGCGCCCGATCCAGGATGTATAAGGAGGATTGAAGAGTCCAGCTTGATGTCTGAACAGAGAATTAAAGAGCATACCTCAATCATAATAACCCATAGAGTATAATGAATCAGCTGAGAATCCACCTGTAAATGCACCCCCTCATCTCCGCCCTCCACAGATTTAAATAAGACTGGAAGGAGGAGCATCTTTACATAACATGGTAGAGGGAGGGGAGAGGTAGAATTGAGAATTATTCTGATTAATCCTCCCACTTCACATATTGAGCTATTCTCAGTTGCAAAGATTAAGGTTCCACCATTAGGCCTTGCATATTTAGCTTCGGTGCTTGAGAGAGAGGGGCATGAGGTAAGGATAATTGACGCACCCACCCTAGGATTATCGATACATCAGATCAGAGATGAACTGGAGAAGTACCAGCCTGAAATCACAGGGGTAACAGCTACAACGCCAACAGTATACGACGCCTACAAGACAATAGAAGCTGCTAAGGAGGCCTGCCCAGACACATTCACTGTTCTAGGTGGGCCTCATCCATCCTTCCTTCCAATCGAAACACTCAAGGAATGCCCATCATTAGACGCTGTATGTATAGGTGAGGGAGAAGAGACGATAATTGAACTTGCCGACGCAGTTGAGAAGAAGAGAGATCTATCCAATATAAGAGGCATAGCATACAGACATAAAGAAGGAAGGATCATTAAGAGCCCTCCACGCCCCCTAATCAAAGATTTAGATTCGCTTCCCATCCCAGCATGGCATCTCCTACCAATGGACAGATACACAGTCCTTGGAAAGAAGGCCATAATATGCCATATAATGTCGAGCCGCGGATGTCCCTTCCAATGCATCTTCTGCTCCTCATCCCTCCTCTTCGGCAAGAGATACAGGGCGAGAAGCGCAGAGAAGGTTGTGGATGAGATAGAATATCTAGTATCGGAATACAATCCTGAATGCATCGAGTTCTCAGATGATGAATTCACATTAAACCGAAGG